>CAZSGJ010000098.1:4982-9343 GCA_964606305.1 uncultured Armatimonadia bacterium | reverse complement strand
GCGCTAAGAACATCGGTGTCGAGCTCCGCCACAACCGTGCCCGTCAGGATCTTGTCGCCTTCGTGTACGAGAACCCGTGCGACACGTCCACCGGTTTGTGCACCGATATTTGTCTCAACATCACCCCGAAGCCGCCCACTTGCTGCGATACTTGTAATCACATTTCGGCTCACTGGGAGGATGGTCTCAACTTTGGGTGGCTGCAGCTTGAAGATGACGCCAGCGGTGATTAGTCCCCCTCCGATAAGCGCTCCGATGAAGATACGTGACTTATTTCCAGCCATGGTGATGATGCTCCCTCAGGCAGCATCGGGGGTACCCGCCAGCCGGAAAAAGCCGGGCTGCCAAAACACTTATGAAATGTTCTCTATTACAGTGCAGTGTATCCTGATGCACATCCTGTGTGATTGCCCCTAAATGCTGCGCGGGGGTATGATAATGCTGTGTTAAATACTGTTCCGACCCGAGTGCGGACCCGGTTCGCACCGAGTCCCACAGGCTTTCTCCACGTTGGCGCTTTCCGTACAGCGCTTTTTTCATGGCTGTTCGCGCGCAAGCACGGAGGCGACTTCGTTCTTCGTATAGAAGACACCGATCAGAACCGTTTGGTTCCCGGGTCACTTGAAAGTATCATCGCATCACTCAATGCGCTTGGTCTGACATACGATGAAGGCCCGGATGTCGCAAGCGTCGCTGCTTTGGATTCTGAGAAGTACGGCGCCGTCGATGTCAGCCTTCTCCCTGAAAACGGCGGACAGTTCGGTCCATATTTTCAGTCGCAGCGCCTTCCCCGGTACCGTGAGCTAATTGACCAGCTCCTTAATGAAGGCAAGGCTTACTACGCATTCGAGACAAAAGAAGAGCTCGATGCCAAGCGCGCAGCCTGTGATATCCGTAAGGTTCCTTACACCTACGACCGGCAGTTTCGTGAGTATCCTCTGGCGGATGCCCGTGCACGCGTGGCGGCGGGTGAGCCAGCGGTCGTGCGTATCAAAATGCCAACGAGTGGTGTGATTGAAGCCGATGACCTGCTTCACGGCCACATGCAGTGGGATGCCACGACGCAGGATGACTTTATTATCCTGAAGGCGGATGGCTATCCTCCGTACCATTTTGCGGCGATGGTGGATGACCACGACATGCAGATTTCCCATGTTCTCCGCGGGGATGACTGGTTGCCAAGTCTGCCAAAGCATATTCAGATTTTCCGTGCATTTGATTGGGAACCACCCATTTTCGTGCATACACCAAATGTGTTGGCACCGGGTGGTGGCAAAAAGCTTTCGAAGCGACACGGTGCGAAGCCGATATTGGGTCCGGTTCCCGAGCTCAAGGATGGCCTGCCAACTGGAGAGATCACCGGTGGACTGGTCAATAACGAAGGCTACCTCCCGGATGCCATCGTCAACTTCCTTGCCCTCATCGGCTGGTCGGCTGGCGATAACCAGGAAGTCTTCACACGGGAAGAGCTGATCAATGCCTTTACGCTTGAGCGCATTTCGCGTTCCGGCGGAGCATTCGATCAGGACAAGCTCTTGTGGATGAACGGTCTGTACATCCGGCAGCTGGCACCCGATGCCCTTTATGCTGCGGCGGAGCCGTTCATTGTCGAGTCAGGTCTGGTTGCGGCAGACTGCTCTGCGGAAATCCGATCCTACGCGGCGGCGGCGCTTGCGCTTGAGCAGGAAAAATTGACCCGCTTGGATGAAGCGCCGAACCTGATTTGGTTCTTCTTCACGGAAGATGTCCTTGGTGATGAAAAAGTCGTCGCCAAGTGGCTGCAAAAGTCAGGCGTGAAGACCTACCTTGCGGCACTTGCGGATGCCGTTGATGCTTTAGCCGAGTGGACATCCGCCGCAATTGAAGAGACTGTGCGTGGCATTGCCGCTGAGCAGGGACGCGAAAAAGGTTCCGCGACGCATCCGGTGCGTATTGCCGTAACAGGACGTGAGCAGGGACCAAGCCTGTTTGACTGTATCGAGGTTTTGGGTAAGGAGCGTACAGTCAAGCGCCTCCGGGCGGCGATGGAGCGAGCGCATGAGTAGTCCCATCATCGATGTCTTCACTGTTTTCGGTGCCGTTCCTCCAAGAACGACAGAGCCTGGTACTGATAAGCTCCTGACATCGATGGACCGGCTTGGTATCCAGCGCGCACTGACGATCTCGACACGTGGTATTTACCACTCCGCAAATGCGGGAAACCGTGAAACCGCAGCGAACTGTGGACAATCGAATGGCAAGCTCAAGGGAATCGCGACGCTTGATCCGCGTACGACAGCACTTCCGGCAACGGATGGCTTTATCGCTCTCGCAGCCTTCCCCGTCGCGCAACAATGGCCGATTTACCACGCGGCATTTCTCGGGATGCTGGCGACACTTGCACAGCAAGGCGTCGTTATGCCACTTATCTTGGAAGCAAGCCGCCTTGGCGATTTAAGTCAGTTCCGTGGAATCCTGCATGCCAGCGGTTACAAAGGACCAGTGATTGCACAAGGTGTGACCAGCGAGAGCATTTCAGAAATTATCGCGCTGGCTCCCGGAATGCCTAATTTGTATCTTTGTACGAACGGGATGCGTGGAATCGGCGAAATTGACCTCGCGGTGAACACGATGACCAGTAAGCGTGTGCTGTTTGGCTCCGGGTCCATTGCGTTTGGTTCTCTCGCGAGTGCGGTGGCAGTTGTAAAAATGTGCCACATCACGGATGAGCAGAAAAATGATGTCCTCTTTGGGAATGCGCAGGCAATGTTTGCAGGAGGTGTTGCGTGATCTGTGACATCCACGGCCAATGGGGACCGACAACCGCTGCACCCAACTGGAACCAACCAGACCATGTGAAAGCACAGCTGCTACAGCGTGGTATTGCGATGGGATGTTTTGCCAGTACGCTGGCGCGTCGCTATGACATGGTTGCGGGCAATGATGCTGTTTACGAAGCGGCTAAATCGAAGGGCGGCGGCGTGGTGCTCAAGGGCTGGTTGGTGATTCAGCCGAACCAGCATGATGAGAGCTCCAACCTGATGCGCAAGTACATGTTCCACGACAATTTTGTTGGTGCTGCGCTCTACCCAAATCCGGCAACAGGTGAGCCCGTTACGCTGGCACGCTGTCAGGACTTGCTAACGGTGTTCCGGCGCTACGGAAAGGCATTGTTGATCCAAACCCCGACAGCAGCAGCGATGCACCATGCGGTCGACATCGCGAGTTTTCTTGGTGCCGGCAAAGTCATCGCCAGTGGGATGGGCGGGGATGAATGGCGTGAGGCCATCGACTACGCGGTTCGCCCAACAAACCTCTTTCTGGATTTTAGTGGAGCCCTCACAAGTGACAAGATTGCCTTTGCGATTCAGCGTCTCGGAGGGTGTCGCAAGCTGGTCTTTGGTTCCGGTTCGCCTGGTACGGATCCAGCAGCGGTTCTGGCGCTCTTGGATGAGCTTGACCTCACCGATGACGAGCGGCATCGTATTTTGTATGGCAATGCGCATCGTATTTTCGGTGACTTACTCGGCCCCGATGAAGAGAGTACGGCCAGCGGTGGCTTGACCCTTACCCCGATGGGCGGCTAGTGGCGGTATCACCGCTGGATGGAGAAAAGAAACAACTCCGTGCGTGGGCAAAACGCCAGCGCGCGGAGTTTTTGTCTCTGGATGCCGATGTGCGTACGGAAATGTCTGCACGGCTGTCGGGTGCATTTCTTGACCTAATCGCAGAGCGGTCCTGGAAGCACATCGCGGTGTTTATTCCACTGCCGGGCGAGCCTGACATTTGGACCCCATCGCAGCAGCTCATGGGTGCACTAGGCTTTGAAGTTTACGCCCCCCGGATGATGCCAGAAAATCATCTGGATTTGGTGATGATTACCAATACGGGTGCAATTGTTCGTGGGGCGTTTGGCGTGATGGAGCCGCCGGCAGACTGGCCCGCTCTAAATGACGTTACTCGACTGGATGCAATCTTCATCCCTGGGCTTGCCTTTGCAACGAATGGTGGCCGCCTCGGATTTGGTGGTGGCTGGTACGACAGGTTGCTTGCGCGAATGCCGCAAGAGACGGTCAAGGTAGGTGTTTGCTGGAGTCGGCTCTTGATTGATCACCTGCCATCGGATGTATGGGACATTCATATGGATGTCGTGCTGACAGAGCATGATGTATTGCATCAACAGGCCCAATGACTATCAACACACCCATCCTGTGTGGATTACAAGATTTTGAGCCGATTGAATCATGTACCTTGAAAATGCCGCAAACCCTTGATAGTATTTTGTCGCGGTCCCTTGTAGCTCAGCGGTAGAGCATTCGGCTGTTAACCGAAGGGTCACTGGTTCGAATCCAGTCGGGGGAGCTCACTAAGAGCCCGGTTCA
>CAZSGJ010000098.1:0-4882 GCA_964606305.1 uncultured Armatimonadia bacterium | reverse complement strand
CGCTTCACCGGCGATGCACCCGTTGTGGAAAAAACGGATGCCTGGGTTACAACAGATGGCAAGACTCTCTTTGTTGCCTTCCATTGCCACGACACAGAACCAGCAAAGCAGCGTAAGAGTGAGACGCAGCGTGGAAGTCAGGCGGTTTGGGGGGATGACCACGTAACCGTCCTCGTTGACAGCCAGCATCTCCATAGAGGGATGTCCACATTTTCAGTCAATGCCAATGGGACACAGGTGGATGCCCTTGAGGGTGGTACCGCAGGAAATATCACCTGGGCAGGCGACTGGAAGGCCAGTGTCCGCCACACGGATGATGGCTGGATTGCCGAGCTGGCGATTCCCTTCTCGATGATGCGACATCCCAAAGGAGCGGACTCCATCGGTCTGGTCCTGATGCGGTATATGAACCGCGAAAGCAATGGGATGGTCTGGCCACAGATTCCAGTCGAAGGTCAGCAAATGTCGACGGTACCGCAGTTCATGCCCGATATTCAGCTGCCTGCTCCGATGCCGGACAGTCGCCCAAAGCCGGTCATTCTGCCATTCCTGCTTGGCACAATCAAACCGGATGGCCAACGTGCGCGCTTTGGCGTCGACATAAAACAGCCAATCAGTACCACACTTACCGGCCTTGTTGCCGTCAACCCTGACTTTCAAACCATTGAGCAGCAGGTCGCATCCGTGAACCTGTCGTACAACGAGCAGTTTGTCGAAGATCGCCGCCCTTTCTTTGCAGAAGGTGCACAGTTTCTTCCGGATTACGAGCTGCTCTATACACGCCGCATCGGGCAGTTCGATTCCGGAATGAAGGTTGTTGGCCGGCAGGGACCAACATCCATAGGCCTTCTCTCAACAACAGCCCGCTCGACTCCGAGAGATCGTGACACGATGGCGATGTCCATTAGTCAGGCAAGCGGCCTGTTTAGCGGCTATGGCGTATCCGCGACGATGGATAATCAGTACGGAATCAGCCAAAACCGAACCTTACGCACGTTTGCCAGCCATGGCTGGATAAATGGAGACCGACGCAGCACCATCTACGGAGTCAAGACACTGTCTTGGCTTAATGATGAGGCAGCAGGCGGTGACAGTGACTTTGGCTTTAGCAGCAGTGCGACCAATGGCAAGCTACGCTACTCATTTCTCCGTTCCATCATGTCGCGGGATTTCACGAGCACACTTGGCCTGTTGAATAACCCGGATCGACTCAACTACAACACCAACATCCAGCTCACCAACAAGATTGACCGTGGTCCGATTCAGGTTTACGATCTCAACGCAGGGACGGATATCGCGGATCGCATCAGTACAGGCGAGTTTTTCTATCGCACGTTCTATACGAAAATGACGACGCTCCTCAGAAGCGGTTGGAGCGCTGGCATTAACCTCTCAAAAGGCGATCGTAAACAGGATGCGAGTAACCGCTACGATGACCGCTACGCTGGCATCAACATCGGCTGGAACCAGCGAACCCTTTTCCAGGGCGGCATGATCAGCTTTGGTTCCGGCCGGCAAATTGGGCAGAATGTAAATGACATTGGAATCTCCCAAGGCATCCTTGTCAGCAAGCCATTTTCTGTCTTTGCCAGATACAACCAGCAACAACGTACGGCGACAACTGTCCGGCAGACCATCATCACCGGAACGCTCAGACTGGACACGCTGCGCAGCGTTTCCCTGCGTTTGGTGTCACAAAACGGAACCGGTAATGCAGCCAATGTCGGAGCCCAAACGGGTACCAACCTGTATTTGGCATATGCACAAAAGTCACGCAATGGTGGAGCTGATTACTTCTTTGTTGTAGGTGACCCGAATGCGCCAAACACACGCAATCAGGTCACCCTCAAAATCATCCAGCCGCTTTAGGCGAACCTTAACCTATATTCCCCACCAAGGGAGACCCTGTGGCGGATAGTAGTTTTCTGTCGAACCAGTGCGAAGCGAATTGAGATAGCCATCAAAGCCGTAGCGAGGTTTGTAACCGAGGACATTGGTTGCTTTTGTGACCGGCCAGAGCGTGCGCCCCCAAATTAACGGACGGGCATCGATTCCTTGTTCAGCAAACAAGGCGTTGCAGCCTGGGAAGCGCTGCTCCAGAACTGTCAGCGGGTCGGTATGGAGTGCCTCGGCATCGGATGGTTCAAGCGCCAACGGCGCCATGATGTCATATGCATCAAAGCCGCCTTCAGGCTCGTGGGTCAGCGATAGGCTGACCGCTTGTGCAACATCCCGGTCATCCACGCCGCCAAACAGGAGACGGAAGCCATACTTGTCGATGTTGCTCTCCGGCACAAACATCCCGAGGCGGAGCGCCACCGTCGTTATCCCCCACTTGCGCGCATAGACGGCTGCCATTTCCTCGCAGAGCTTTTTGGACATCCCGTAGACATCCCCGGGCAGGAGAGCAACGCTTTCATCCACAACACTCCATGCATCCTCAGGCGGACGGGAACTATCGCCGTAAACACCCATCGTTGAGCAGAGCACAACCCGCTTGATGCCAGCTTCACGGGCTGCTTCGTATACATTGAACGTCCCTGTGACATTGATGGCCCAAAAGTCCTCGGGACGCCATTTCGCCAGATGAATACCGTGAAGCGCCGCCGCATGAACGATGGCATCCACTCCGGCAATGGCTGCGCGGACATCATCGATGTTGCGGACATCCCCAACAATCGTCTCCGCCCCACTTTCAGCAAGCTCGCGGAAATCGAAGAGACGCAGCGAATGTCCAGCTTCGATGAGTGCGGGAATGATAGCGCGGCCGAGGTTGCCTCCGGCGCCAGTGATGAGGATCTTCATGATGGTTTCATTCCCGTAAACAATGCGCGTTTCCTGCGGCGGGTTGCATTCCACACGGATGTCTGCTTTGAATAGGGAATATGCCTCACCATTTCACGTGGAATGATTGGTTGCCTCATCACCCTGATTATTCATCCGCTCGATCATATAGACCGAGCGGTTCGAGCCAACCATTCGACCTGCAGGGGGTTCTGGCCACTTGTTTTGGGATTGAATAGATCGGAATGGCCGATCATACGACAAATCCCTATTGCCACTCGCATTTGCCCGATATGATTCACCCTCGGATCGAAACCAGTTTACTTAACTAGTAGGATTGATGCGGTCTACAGAGTTTAGGCTGATCGGCACAACAATAAATTTGTCAAAGGCGAAATGAAACACATTGGCGCGACTAACTGAAGAACAAATTCAATACGGGTTTTACTATTACTTCCATGAGCGAAAGAACGATATCGCTAGGGTGACCGAAGTTTCAGAGTATGCAGGCGAAGAAGAACTCATCATCAATTGCACGCAGCTCGGAACGGCCTCAGCTAAAGAAAAGAAGCGAGTGTTGACGGAGTGGTGCGAATTGTTCGTGAGCAGACCCGATGCTTTTAAGGTCCTCAAGTTTGGAACTCGGATGCCACAGGAACTTTTTGATTCTGTGTGCCACCAAAAGAACCTCAGGCACCTAGAGATCAAATGGGGCGTCTACAAGGATCTATCTGCAATTCAAAACCTCAAAGAGCTGAATCTGCTTTACATGGGGACGGGAGCAGGGGTTGAATGTGTACGACCAATTGCAGAGCTTCCTAATCTAACAGGTCTTTATGTTGAGAACTTCCAAAAGATCAAAGATTATTCTGATCTGGCTCGGCTAAGTAGGTTAGAGAGCCTGACAATTTGTGGAGACGCTTTGGGCCCACGTTACATCACGCTTGATTCGATCAACTTCTTGAATGAAATGCCCCAATTGCGCTACCTGACACTCCTGACCATGAGATTGCAGAGCGGTGATTACAGCCCAATCTTGAAACTTCCAAATTTGGAGCATTTGCGTCTACGACCACACCAGGACGTAAAGAAAGTGTACACAGAGCTTTGCCTATTACCAAAGCTCAAGTGGGGCAATGTCAAGGCGGAACCAGAACTGTTTACCGACTAGGGCTTACCGTGTGGTAAACGGGAGACCCCGGTTTGATTATCATGTGTTTTGGTGGCGACCTGTTACCGCCCTCGATTTTCACTTCTGTAAGCTCTTGGCAAAAATGGCGTTAATGAGCACAACACTGTAAGAGCTCGAAGGTGCACTGCATGCCCAAGACGCCATGTTTCTTCCACCTGTTCAAAAGCATCACGGAAAGGAATCGAGTTACTCATTCCATGTGAACTTAGTCCTGTGGGGAATACTTCGAACGCTGCGATTGCCGCGTCTTTTGTACGTGATGTGTAAAAATCACTTTGTCAGTCAAAGGACATGCACTCTCGAAACACTAACAGATTGCTTGACATCAAAGGACAAGCCGACCGTTTCCCGGACCACTACGGAACGATTGAGCCATCAAGCGCACGGAAACCGAAGAGACGCAGCGAGTGTCCAGCTTCGATGAGCGCGGGAATGATAGTGCGACCAAGGTTTCCGCCGGCGCCGGTGATGAGGATCTTCATGATGGTTTCATTCCCGTAAGCACGGCGTGTTTCCTGCGGCGGGTTGCATTCCACACGGATGTCTGTTTTAAACAGGGAATGTACATCACTATCCCACGCGTCTTGCTAAGTTGCTTTTTAGCTCTGTCTATCTGGATGCCCGTTCAGCCGGTACTTGCAGCGCAGGACTCCAAAAAGGTTGCGCATACAACCGTTCGGAACATCGCTTATCGGGATAATCCAGCGAGTGACAAGGGAATCGATACGCGGTGCAGAGTTGATGTCCATCACCCAAAGTCCAAAGGTTTTGCAACGGTGGTCTGGTTTCACGGTGGCGGGCTGACTGGCGGCAGTCGCGGTATCCCAGATGGCCTGAAAGACAAAGAGATTGCTGTCGTTGCGGCAGGTTATCGACTACATCCAGATGTCAAATCGCCAACGTACA
>CAZSGJ010000097.1:0-9346 GCA_964606305.1 uncultured Armatimonadia bacterium | reverse complement strand
TCAATCACCCGGTCACCCTTTGTGGAATAAATCTCGTACGCAGCGGTGACAGCTGTATTTGCCCGCGTTAGCTCAGCCATCACATAATTCGTCTGCCAAAGTGCGAGTGCGGAGCCTCGAGTGCCAAATCGGATAAGCATATCAGGCGACCTGACCCTTATCCTGGTTTACATCCGATGACTTATTGCCATCAGATATGTGTGTGGCTTCAGCGACATTCTCATCGAGTGGGAACAGCTCACGCACTACGTGTGTGAAGTAAGCCGCATTGCCATCAAAGGCTTGATCACGCAGGCGGCTTGTCGGCTCGTGGAGGAAGCGATTGATGATGCGATGCGCCAGACGGGTAACCATGCGTTTGGATTTGTCATCGAGGTCGGGCAGCTTATGCAATGCCGCGGAGAGTTCTTCATCTGCAACTGCCTGTGCCCACTTACGCAAGTCTGTGATTACAGGTGTCACGGCTCGGCTAGACAGCCAGCCATTGAATCGGACAACTTCTTCCTCAATGATTCGCTGTACAGCCGGAATAGCTCCGCGTCTGAGCTCGATATTGGAATCGACAACGGATTGCAGGTCATCGATGTCAAAGAGCTTGACACCATCAATATTGGACACTGCAGGATCAACATCACGTGGAACAGCGATATCCATGAGAACAAGCGGCCGGTGTTGACGCGTCAGCTGTACTGCCGAGATGTTATCCCTTACAAGCACAATATGCGGTGCCCCGGTACAGCAGATAACGGCATCGGCAACTTCCAGCGCCATATCAAGGTCATTCCAGGTCATCGCAATGCCGCCGAACTCGGCAGCAAGTTCTTCGGCCCGATGGAAGGTACGGTTCATGAATGCGAGGCGATGATCCCCAAGGCGCTGAAGTGCCTGAGCTGCCATCACAGCCATTTCACCAGCTCCGATAATCAGTATATTCAGGCGTGCGTTTTCGGGAAACTGCTGAATAAGGAGTGCAGCTCCGGCGTGGCTGACGCTGGTGGTGTGGCGGCTGATAACGGTCTCAGTTCGCGCCCGCTTGCCGGCGTGAATCGCCTGAGAAAACAGATGGGACAGTCCTGCGCCGACCGTCTGGGCATCAAATGCCGCATCCAGGGCCGCCGTTACCTGTCCAAGAATCTGCGCTTCGCCAAGAATCATCGAGTCGAGACCACAAGCGACTTCCATGAGGTGAGTCGCAGTCGCATCCGCAGTCAGTGTGTACAGGTGCGGTCGCAGCTCGTCGAGCGGGATATTTTGTAAGCGGGACAAGAAGAGCTCGATCTGGGCTATTCCGGCGTTGCTGTCCCGAGCCGCCGCATAAATTTCAAGTCGGTTACAGGTCGACAGAATTATGGCTTCGTCGATTACCTGTGTCTTCGTTCCTGCGGTACCGGATACTTTTAAAGCCTTAAGGTCATCCAGGGTGCTGCGCAAAACGCACCCGGTCATCGTCAGCTTTTCACGAATCTCAATCGGGGCAGTTTTATAGTTCAGACCAACTGCTATCAGCTTCATGCTAGGTGACCTGCCTGTAGCGGATAAATAGCCATCAACGATGACGTTGTGTAAGGACTAGACTGTTGGGACGCATCACGACGCAATAACACGACAATTCTCGATTCAGTATTTATGTGAAGGCAGACCATCTTGCAGTCTGGACACCATCGAAGTTGCACATTTCATGCCAGTTAAACTGGCATATGACATTCTCTTGATTAAGCGGGACGCGGGCGTGCGGATTCACCCTTGGCACAACAACCAACAGGGCAAATGTCATGATTCGGTCCACGACATCCAGCACACTTTCGCTCCGGTGATGCTGTCATTCGTTCAACAACAAGCTGACGAATCATCCCCACAAAGCGTGGATCGGTTCCCACGGTCGCAACACGAACCGCGGCAATCCCAACCTCAGCGGCTTTTGCAAGTGCTTCATTGTCGAGATCGAACAAGACTTCCATGTGATCAGAGATAAAGCCTATGGGGATAATCGCAATACTCTTTACGCCGCGTTCAGCCAGCGTGTCGATGTAGTCGCAGACATCCGGTTCAAGCCAAGGTATTTGCGGCGGACCGCTACGGCTCTGGTAAACGAGACTCCAGTCAGCGACACCGACTTCCTCTGCAACCAAACGACTGGCTTCGTTCAACTGAACTTCATAATCGCTTCCAACAGCCATGCTGTTGGGGATGCTGTGTGCAGTGAAAACCAGGTGCACTGGCTCATCCGATGCGGGAAGCTGTGCAATGGCCGCATGCGTGTTGTCAGCCATCGTGCCAATGAAGTCAGGATGGTTATAGTACACACGGATCTTGTCGAACTGGATATCATCCTTGCCGAGCTGGAGCAGCTCAAGTGCATTGATGACGTCCTCACGGTACTGCCGACATCCAGAATAGCAACTAAACGCACTTGTGACGAAAACGAGAACACGTTTAATGCCATCGGCTTTCATTTGTGTGATGGTATCGGTGACCATCGGGTGCCAGTTGCGGTTGCCAAAGTAAATCGGTAAGTGCAGACCATTCGCGGCAAAGTCCGCTTCCATGGCAGCAATCAATGCCCGGTTTTGTGCATTAATCGGCGATACACCACCAAAACCTTCGTAGTGATGAGCCACTTCCGCAAGGCGTTCATCCGGGATATTCCGTCCGCGCGATACGTTCCGCAAAAAGGGCATCACATCATCCATGCCCTCCGGCCCACCGAAGGAAAGGAACAAGAGCGCATCATAGCTCTGCGCGGAGTCATCATGTCGGGGGGAATCAATCGCCTCTGCACCGTAAATGCTCATTCGGCTGCTCCATCAATCGTGGTTCCAACGTAAATCATGCCATCCCGCACATCGACTTTATATGTCTCTACCGGCTTGCGTACGACGCCATCGATAGCAGCGCCAGTCTTGATATCAAACTTTCCGTAGTGCCAGGGACAAACTACCGAGCATTCCTCTTCATTGATGGTGCCTTCGCAGAGAGGACCACGGGCATGCGAGCAGCGGTTGTTGATAGCGTAGAGCTCACCCTTTATATTGAAGAGACCAACCATCTTGCCTTCAAGATAGACGGTTCTTGTCTGGCCGGGCAGGAATTCGCTAAGTGGACATACTTCCACCCAAACCTCCCTGGCAACAGCTTCGGAAAGTGGAATCGCGATTGCCGGACCACCCAGGCTGTCAAGGGCATCCTCAAGACGCATGTTTGTACACGTAAATAGCGGCGTGTCCTGCAGAGTGTAGAGGCTGGATTCCGTTTCACGTAGCTCCTGAACGAGGTCAAGAAAGTCGCTTGGTTCATCCGTTTCGAAGGCGACAATGAATTCGTAGTCATCGATGCCAAAGCTATACGTAGTGTTCAGGCGGATAGATGGGTATTTGCGGCCAACTTCGATGTGTTCATCCATGATGCCCTGGCGGGTGTGATGGGAAAGCTGATACCAGGGTCGGGTTTTGATGAATGGGTAGACGAAGAGATACTTGGCTTCACTTGGGTCAATAACGAGGCGCTCTTCTTCTTCTGTTGCATCCTCTACTCCGCGAATCTCGTAGACAGACCGCTTGGTTTGAGAGAAGTACGAATACGCGATGTTCAGGTAGCCACCCATACGTGTTTTGGCGATGGCAGTGGACATTTCCTGAAAGGCATCGGGAGTCTCCGCAATCTGCCAAAGAAGCAGCTCTGCATCGGCACGGGTGCCCATCAGACTGTAAGGACGCATCAGCATCCGGCGATTGAACGACCGAACGACATCCGCAAGCTCCTGCTTTTGTTCAGCCTGCTCGCTTGCCGGAAGGCGGCGCCAAACGGGATCCACCTTGTAAAACGCAAAGCGAACATACTGCCGGCGTGCCAGCATTTTGTTTCGCTCCTGTTGGGCTACTGTAGGAGGTTGAGGCGCTGTCTGCTGTGTTGATTTCGGTCTCATTGGGCTACTGTCATTCCTGTATGCGGTGCCAATATACTTGACGCTCCGCCGAGGCATTTCTGCAAACTACAATACCGGATGAATACTGGTAATTGAACGTGCAAAGTGCCGGTGGGTTTCAAGGGACCTCTAGCACGTTACGTGCCGGTCTGGCATGAAAACACCACATTTAAGTAACCTGTTGTTTACTATTCAGTTCCGTGAGGCGGAGCACTTTGTTTTCTGTGTACGTTCGGATGCCCGAAAATTTTCAACTGGTTGATCGAAGCCATGAAATACATGGCGAAGCACCACGGCTCAAGTTGTCAGCCACGAGAGAATAGACTCCTTTATCTGCACCCATTGGCAGCTACCATCGGGGACCATAACCCTGCGAAGTCGCAGCCTGGTTCCTGTTCTTCACTAGGACTAAACTAGCTTTCATGCGTCTAGCCTGCGTGTTCGGCATTGTGTGGATATGAATCGTGTGGTGGCACGGGCGGGTTTTCCAAATGAAAAAGACCGCCCGGAAAACTCTCCGGGCGGTCGCAGCTAGGAACGAACGCTGCTTAGCGGGCGGTGCGAATCTTCTCGAGAAGTTTTTTGGTGGCCTTGATGCCATCCGCTTCGCTTAGCTTGCTTCCTTCATACTCAATACCGACAAAGCCGGTATAACCCGCATCCCCGACAATTTTCATCATCCTGTAATAGTCGGTATGCGTCTCATCGCCTTTGTCGTCAAAGTCATGACTCTTTGCGCTGACACCCTTTGCAAATGGCATCATTTCCGTAACACCGAGGTAGCGATCATACTCTTGATTGTTACCAAGGCGGAAGTTGCCAAAATCCGGAAGGGTACCACAACGCTTGTTGCCAACCTTCTTCATCACTTCTGTCAGCCACTTTCCGTTGCTGGACAGGCCACCGTGGTTCTCAACGATGATATTGATCTTCATCTTTGAGCCATATTCGGTCAGGCGAGCCAGGCCATCGGCTGCGAGGTCACGCTGTTGTTCCCACGTACCCGTGCTGTAGGCATTCACGCGGATGGAGTGACATCCGAGGAACTTTGCTGCATCCACCCACTTATAATGGTTCTCAACCGCTTGCTTGCGCTTGGCTTCATCCGGGTTGCCAAGCTCGCCTTCACCATCACACATGATGAGGACGTTGGTGAGACCATAGTCAGAGGAACGCTTCTTCAACTCTTTGAGATAGGTTTGGTCGGTGGCTTTGTCTTTCCAGAACTGGTTGACATATTCCAAGCCCTCACAGCCATACTCTTCTCGCGCAACGCGTGCGAAGTCGAGGTTGTCCATCTTCTTTTCGAAGAGGGCTTTGTGAAGTGACCACTCGGCAAGCGAAATCTTAAACTTTTGTGCGGGAGCTGCCATCAGCTTTGGTGCAACAGATGCGCTCGCAGTGAGTGCAAGGGATGTTGTGATGAAACGACGTCGATCCATGGTTTTTGTCCTTTGTTCCTAGTCTATTGGAAAATCAGTTTTGTGGCTTTGTCGCGGGACGGTTTAGTTTTCTGACGAAGGCCACGGCCTTATCGGGATGGTCACTAAATACACCATCCACTCCAACTTCAACAAACGCTGCGCGGAGGAGGTCATCGAATGAATCCGCATAAGCTTGTACGGCATCAAAACGGAATGTGTAGGGATGAATCTGCAGGCCAAGTGCCTTGGCATTTTTGGCAACATCATTGATTTTTAGCTTGCCATCAACTTTGCCTTCGATTAGCTGATTGATCCACGGTCCGATGCCATCGGCGACTTTTGCAACTTCCGCAAGCCCATCGGGCATCAGCAACTTCTCGTAGTCTGTCGAACTTTCCTTATCTGCATTTTCGGTTGTCAGCTGTATAAGCCTGCCCTTCCAGCCCAGCTCCGTCCTGATTCTCTTTGTTTCGGCAAAGTCAAAACACTGTAGAAAGCACTTATCGGCCTTTGTCTTATAACCGTATTTCCACAGCACTTCGAGGACGGCTTTGCTGATATCGCGCCCTTCCGTACGATGCCATTCCGGATATTTGACCTCCGGGTAGATTCCAATATTCTTCCCCGTACTCTTATTCAGGCCTTGGACAAGCTCAATTTCTTCGGCGAGTGTCGGGATGGTAAAGCCCGGGACACCTAACGGGAAGCGTTTTGGATAAACCGGCTTACCGGTTGCAGGGTCAAAGCGCTCGGATACCGCAAGGGTCTTGAGCTCTGCAACCGTGAAGTCGATTGCGTAGTAGCGACCATCTTTTCGCTTACGATCCGGAAACTTTTTCGCAACATCAGAGATGGTGTCAATGTGCGTGTCATGTACGACGACCGGAACATTGTCCTTTGAAAGAACACAATCAGGTTCGATAAAGTCTGCGCCCATTTGATAAGCCATCGCGACGCCCTGAAGTGTATGTTCAGGCAGATAGCCACTTGCACCACGGTGTGCAATGACAATCTTTTTCTTTGGTGTCTGCTGAGCCCCTGCCTGTTGACCGGCCGGGGATTGTAGAGCCGTTGCGAGCCCGAGAGCTACGAGAAGTGCATTCATGTGGTTGATGCTTTTCCTTTCAAAGTCAATGCGCTGAAGATAATGGTAAGGATGCAACATGCGGCCATCACGGTGAAGACGCCATTCCAGCCAAACTTATCTGCGATTGCGCCAACGCCAGTACCTGCGATTGATGATCCAAAGACATATCCAAAGAAACCTGTAAATCCGGCGGCGGTCCCGGCAGCTTTCTTTGGAACGAGGTCAAGGGCGTGGAGTCCGATGATCATGATGGGGCCGTAGATGAGAAACCCGATGGTGATGAGTGCGGTGATATCAATCCAGAGAGGACCTTTGGAATTGAACCAATACAGTAGGAGTCCGAGGAGCGAAAGACCCATAAAAAGCATCGTCGCCGGTGCCCGCTTGCTCTTGAAGACTTTGTCTGACATCCAGCCGCATAGGATAGTTCCCGGTATGGCCGAGTACTCGAATGCCGCCGCTGCCCAGGCGGATTTGTTGAATGCGAAACCTTTGGCATCCTTTAGATACGTTGGAATCCAGTCTGCGATGCCATAGCGCACAAAGTAAACAAAGGCATTCGCAATGGCGATGTACCAGAGGTACTTGTTGCACAGAACATACTTAATCAGAATGTCCCGCGTTGAGAGTTCGCGCTCGTGGTCTGCTGAGTATCCATCCGGGATGTCATTCCGATGGACTTCCACCGGTGGAAGGCCGCAGGATTGGGGAGTATCTCTGATGAGGAGCAGGGCCGCGATGGCAATGACAATGGCAACACCTGCATTAGCGTAAAACTTTGCACCCCAGTCGTGGAAGAGAGTGACACCAACAAGCGCGAGCTGTGGCGCGAGTCCGCCGCCAACATTGTGTGCGACGTTCCACAAACTAACCGCCCGGCCGCGTTCCTTTTGGCTGAACCAATGAACTAGCGACTTTCCACAAGGTGGCCAGCACATTCCCTGAACCCAGCCATTGAGCGCCTGAAGGACGATAAGTGGCATCAAACTCGTGTAAAGGGCCTTGTTTACTCCGCAAACAATCTGGATGATGGCCGAAAGAATCAGTCCAAAGAAGAGGAACCACCGTGGATTTGAGCGGTCGGAAACGGTGCCCATAAAAAACTTGGATGCACCGTAGGTCAGAGAAAGCCAGGTCATCGGGAGACCAAGGTCAGCCTTAGTGTACTGTGGGTAGGCATCCATGATGTCCGGGATTGCCAGTGAGAAGTTTTTACGGATGAGATAGGAAGCGGCGTAGCCTACAAATATCCCTGCAAAAACCTGGATTCGGAGGCGGTTGTAATCGGAGTCAATCTTCTCCTTTGCCACCGGAGCGATGTGTGGTGCGGATTTGAGGATGCCTATCATTATTGTGGTACGTATTACGGATAGATTGGGCGCTTTCCTGCATCTGCCCGGATGTCAAAGCGGTGCCCGATGTAGCGTATCCCGTAGTTGTTACATGTTTGTTGCAGGGTGGCAAACCATTCTGGCTTCGTCGGACGTCGTCGTGCACCGTTTTCCGGAGCTGCGAAGCAGATGTCAATACCGGATGCAGGCATCGCACCAATGTTCCCGAGGAGTGGTTCGCAGTTTACAAAGGTGATGAACGATGCGTGAAGACCTGCAAGCAGCTCTGCCCTCCAGAGATACGCTTCCTGCTCAACGGTGACACCCAGAACAACATTGGGTGTCAGTGGGGAACATCCTAGAATGTCCAGCATCCGCTCAGGTCGCTTGGTTAGGACAAAGTACTGATGCTGAGGGGTGGCAGTCATCACATTGAAGATGTCATGAATCTGCTGGTCTGTGAAGGCATCGTGAAAGAGATCGCTCATCGCATCGACAAATATTCGCCGCGGTGACCTGAATGTCTGCGGGAGGTTTAGCCGCTCGGGATGAAACATTGGCAAAAACCCGTGGCGGTATGCATGAACGCCACGGGCTTGAAGGAACTGCGTTGCTGTATCCGCGTAGCAGTTTTCACACGCCTCTGAAACTTTTGTACAGCCGGTGGTTGGGTTCCATGCTGTCCATTGGGCTTTGCTCGTTAGAAGCGTCTCGATAAGGACGGTACGGTCAGCTGCGGTGAGCGAGTTGCCTGCGGCAGGTGTGATGGGTTCATCGAACAGAGGCATTTGTGCGAAAGTACCTGACTTCACGCACAAATGGACCCATCCGTACGAAGCTACTTGTGATGATTCCTTCGTGACGCGAAGACGGCTGCAGCTCCCGGGAGGATCATCGAAAGGACGATGGCCTTTACGAAGTCTCCAGGAATAAACGGAAGCAGCCCGGATGTCACCGCCAAGTTGAGTGAGCCGAGTTTGACTGCCAGCCACAAGACTCCTAGGACAAATATGGGTAGTGAGCTGAGGAGTGATGCTGCAAATGTATAGAGAGGTGAATGTCGACCACCTAGTTGTCCGATGTGGCCGGCGATCGCGGCAGCGGGTACGAATCCGACCAGGTAACCAGCAGTGGGACCGGTGAGATGCTGGATGCCAGCTGCGCCTCCGCTGAACACCGGTAGACCCGCAAGTCCTTCCGCAAGGTAGAGCAACGTACCGTGAATGGCAGATGCCCTTCCAAACGTAAGACCACACAAGACGACGCTAAGGGATTGTCCTGTGATAGGCACGGGAGTAAAAGGCAATCGCAGCTCAAGCTGTGCACCTATCGAGATAATCACAGAAACAGCTAAGGCTCGGGCGATTGCGGCGGGGAGTGTTTTCGATGCCGGAGCAGAGGATTCCAAGTGCTGGGACAACGAAGCAACATCGGTATGAGTCATACGTGTAGGATACACACCAAAAAGGTGCTGGGCTAGGGATACGAAAGTAACCGAAACAAAATCCTTAGCGATTCGACGAAATCTCCTTGCGGTTGAGTTTTCGTTGCCGTATTATTCCCCTTGCGTCTGGTGCCCAAG
>CAZSGJ010000096.1:0-9574 GCA_964606305.1 uncultured Armatimonadia bacterium | reverse complement strand
GGGCGGTTGGCGCAGTGGTAGCGCGCTTCCTTGACACGGAAGAGGTCACAGGTTCAAATCCTGTACCGCCTATACCAAGTCCTCTACACAGTGTGTAGAGGACTTTTGTTTTGTTAATTTCGTTCGGTAGGAACCAGGGCGGACAGGTAACCGCCCCTCATCATCCGAAAAGTACCCAACACGAAAAGGCATGTCTTATAGACTGACACAGATTCCGTTATGACAAGAGGTCTGTTACCACATGACCATGTACATCGGTCAGACGGTAATCACGGCCCTGATTTCTAAAGGTCAACCGATGATGATCGATGCCAAGCTGATCGAGAATTGTTGCCTGTAAATCGTGGACATGAACCACACCGGGTACAAATCTGTCCTTCGATGGAGTGATTACATTTCCACTTTGGTCCAGGAGGTTGTAGCCATAGTCATCCGTGCGTCCATAACTGAAGCCACGCTTGATGCCAGCTCCGGCCATCCAAAGACTAAAGCAACGAGGATGATGATCACGCCCGTAGTTATCACGGGAAATCGCACCTTGGGAGTATGCGGTGCGACCAAACTCCCCTCCCCAGATGACCAGTGTGTCGTCGAGGAGCCCACGGCGCTTCAGATCAATGATCAGGGCAGCACTTGCCTTATCGGTAAGCTTTGCCTGATAGCGTGCATTCCCTGGAAGATCACCATGGTGGTCCCAGCCTTGATGGTACAGCTGGATAAACCGGACACCTTTCTCGGCTAAGCGTCTTGCGAGTACGCAGTTCGCAGCGAACGTCCCGGGTGTCCTTGCATCCTCGCCGTACAACTCGAACGTCTCAGCAGGCTCTGAAGACAAATCTGTCACTTCAGGAACGCTGGTTTGCATCCTGAAGGCAAGCTCATACTGTGCGAGACGGGCATCCACTTCGGGGTCAGACGACAACTTACTCTGTTGCCTTTGAAGCACGCCTAGCGTGTCGAGGACGCTGCGGCGGGAAGATGCAGAAATACCTTCAGGGTTCTTCAAGTACAAAACTGGGTCTTTTCCAGCACGGAATGGTACACCTTGGTATCGCGAATCGAGAAATCCGCTCCCCCAAAGACGTGCGTAGAGTGGCTGATCCCCCTGCCCTTTCGTCACAAGAACAACAAATCCTGGCAGATCTTTGTTCATGCTTCCGAGGCCATATCCAACCCACGCACCCATGGATGGACGGCCGGCAATCTGTGAACCCGTCTGAAAAAATGTCATCGCTGGATCGTGATTGATAGCTTCCGTCCACATACTCCTTACGAGACAAATGTCATCCGCAATTCCACCAATATTGGGGAGAAGCGTACTCATTCGCATCCCTGACTTACCATAGCTGGCAAAATCAAACGCACTTCCCGCCATCGGTAAGCTCGCCTGATTTCCACTCATAGCTGTCAGTCGCTGTTTGCCAATCACCGATTGAGGAAGCTGATTACCATGCTCTCTTCGCAGCAATGGCTTTTCATCGTACAAATCAATATGTGCAGGACCACCACTTTGAAAGAGATATATGACGCGTTTTGCCTTGGGTGCCTTAGTCATCGGGCTCGCTGAGTGTGCGGCAGTGTCTGCGAGGGCCAGTGCTCCGAGTCCCAGCGATGCGGTGCCTAAAAAGTGACGCCTCGTCATTGTCAATGGATCAAAATCTGTCATGTCGTTACCTCTTCCAGACACAGGCATCAGAGTTCAAAATCGCTTGCGCCACCATCGTCCAAGCGGCCACATCATCCCGCTTCAAATTTGATTTGGTCGGATGCTTCCCCACGGATGCCACAAGTTTGGCATCATCCTGACGCGTTGCAAAAAATGCGAGTTGTGCATTCAATAATTCCAAAAGTGCCTTTGCTTCTATCGCATCAGGTTCACGCCCGGTAGCCCTCAAAAACATCGCAGAGACCCGGGTACGCTGGTCAGATGCGGACTGCGTGGCTTCGAGTGAGTTTTCAGCAAATACACGCGCTGCCTCAGCAAACTGGACATCATTCATCAGGACAAATGCTTGCAATGGTGTACTGGTGCTTGGTCGACGAGCGGTACAGACCTCACGCGTCGCAGCATCGAATGCAAGCATATTCACCATCGGGGATGTTCGCTTCCAAACAGAATAGATCGACCTTCGGTATAAGTCGGTCCCAACGCTCTCACGATACGCAGGGCTCATGGAGTTGGTTTCACGCCATAAATCACCTGGCTGATATGGGCTTACTGGTGGTCCACCCATTTTTCGATCCAGCAGGCCAGCAATCGACAATGCGACATCCCGAATCTGCTCTGCGGACAACCTGCCGCTAGGTCCTCGCGACAGATACTTGTTATCCGGGTCTCGTTTTCGCTGTGATAACGGTACATTTGATGACCTCCCGTATGCATCCGAGAGGGCCAACATTTTTAACAACCGTTTGACATCCCAACCATGGTCGCGGAAATCGGAGGCCAGCCAGTCCAACAGCTCTGGATGCGATGGTCGGCTTCCCTGAACTCCAAAGTCCTCTGGCGTTTCGACAATCCCGCGCCCGAAAAGCTGCATCCAAAACCGATTAACGGCAACCCTGGATGTCAACGGATTTTCAGGACTCACGACCCACTTGGCAAGGTCCAATCTCGATGGCTTAGCGGAGCGAATCTGAGGCAGGAATGCAGGAACTTTTCGACTGACGAGTCGATCAGGCGTCTTTGGCGCATCGTATGCGCCGCGGGCTAGCACGTAGGTGGGCCTTATCCCCGGCATTTCCTCCATCGCGAGTACTTCACGCACAGAGTCTTCCGCGGCTGCAACGGCAAATCTGGCATCCTGTAGCTCTTTGCGAATCGCATCCAGCTTTGTGTCATGGGATGCAACATACGTCGCTCTGTCCTCTGTGGAGACTTCATCCAATGTGCGCGGTGCTTCTGCTGGTATGCCACGCGCCATCCAAGAAACTTCCGTCGGAGTCAATGCACGGTTATAGACTTCAATCTCATCAACTTTCCCACCTCGGAAACCCCGTTCCCGGAACCGCTCACCGACACTGATAGCGTGTGTACCGGTACCTTTCCAAATGTGGTCCCGAACAATTGCAGTCTCTTGTTGGACTCCATTGATGTAAATGCGATAGCCGGCAGCCTTACTCGAACCATCATACGTAACAGTGAGATGTGTCCATTCCTTTGCCCGAATACGCTGCTTTGTCTCGACGGCGATTGCGTTACCAGGCCAGTGACGATACATCCGCGCCGTGATCCGCCCCGCCTTGATCGTTACATCCCCGCCGTGAAATCCAACATCTGTGCCAGCACTTCCGTGAAAGACCACCATTTGCTCGTCATCAACACGTTCATCATAAATCCACATACCGACCGTATGAGGAACATGACGTGCAATACGACCAGTGCCACCGAGAGACAATGCATTATCACCATTCAGTTGAATTCCATTGCCTGCTACACCTTTGACACTTGCGAGACCACTGGGAGCCGACCCGGCTTCAGTAAACCCGGGTGCTGTGTTTGGGAGCGTTGTACCGTTACGGTCATCAAGGTGATACCGAGCCGTCAGTCCAGGACGCCCAGGGGTGAATTTGGTTGCGTTGACCGGACTCGAGCTTGGCTCGCCGCGTAACTGCGTCTCCAACGTGGAAACCCGCTGTCTGGCTTTTTCTATTGCTTCGTTTTGGGCCGGCGTTGGAAGTAAAAGTGATGGTGTCGGAACAATATCGCTTTGGTTATAAAGGCCATATTCATCAACATTATTGACAAACGATGCCAGTGCATAAAAGTCTCGCTGTGTAACGGGATCAAACTTGTGATCATGGCAACGCGCACATTCAAAAGTCAGTCCTAGAAAAGCCGTTGTCGTAGTCCTTACCCGGTCTGCGACACCCTCCATTCGCCATTCCTCAGCGACAGAACCTCCTTCGTTCGTCATCCGATGAAGGCGCTGAAAGGTGGTTCCAAGCTTGGTTTCAACTGTGGCATCAGGGCGAAGGTCACCTGCAATCTGGTTAATGATGAACTGGTCGTATGGCATGTTTGCGTTAAACGCGCGCACGACCCAGTCGCGATATGGCCATGTTGGCGATAGCTGGTCAGATTGATACCCGTACGAATCTCCATAGCGAGCGAGGTCTAGCCATGCGACTGCCGAGTGCTCTCCGAAAGCCGTGCTTGCCAGGAGGCGGTCGACCACAGTCTCCTTTGCCTTCACTGAAGTGTCGGCGATGAAGTCCTTGAGCTCATCCGGGGTTGGTGGCAAGCCTGTGAGGTCAAGCGACACTCTGCGCAACCATTCGCGCTTCGATGCCTGTGGAGCCTTTTCCAACTTGCGGGCAGCGATCTGTGCATTGACAAAGCCATCTACGGGATTTCCGGATGAAACTATCGGTTTGAGGCGGCTAATGGGTTGATAAGCCCAGTGTGCTTCGTAGGTAGCCCCACCCCTAATCCACTCAGCGAGCATCACTTTTTGTGCATTAGTAATAAAACGCTGGCTGCTTGCCGGGGGCATTTGAAGGGGTCCATGCGCATTGATACGTTGCATGAGTAGACTGGCACCGGGATTTCCGGGGACAAGAATTCGCCTCGCAACGAGACCATCACGACGGTCCAAGCGTAACCCTGCCTGCCTCGCAGCGCTATCAGGTCCATGGCAAGTAATACAGTTATCTGCGAGGATCGGTCGGATGTCTTTGTTGAACCCGATTGACTTCACCGAAGCCTTTGGTTTTACATCGGCTGCGGTCGATGCAAGCGACAGCCCGACGGCCACAAGACAAGGTAAGACGACTGTAGTAAGTTTCAAATGCGGCATAAGGAGATGTTCCCTCAGCGAGACATTTGTTCCTGCAATCGCTCATACCAATATCAGTGAGTCAAGGGCAAAGTCACTCGGGATTTACTTTTTGTAGAGTTCATCCGAAGAAATGATCACCGGTTGCGTCTCGGTCCACTCAGAGCCAATCGCATCACGGTAGTAGCAGGAAGTGTGTCCGGTATGGCATGTCGGACCAGCAGGAACGGCTGTTACAAGTAGCGAGTTCATCTCGCAATTGACAGCCACATTTATGACAGTCAGTGTCATCCCACTGGTCTCTCCCTTTATCCAAAACTTCTGTCGGGACCTGCTCCAAAAACAAACACGTTTTTCTTCGAGGGTACGATGCACTGCGTCAGCATTCATGAAGCCGAGCATCAGCACCTGGTGTGTTTCATTGTCCTGCACTATCGCTGGCACTAATCCATTCTCATCGAATCGCAGTGCCGCAACCAGCGCTGTAGCATCAACCATTTGTAACCAACCTTCGTACCGGAATACCGCAGCGCTCCATCGTGTCCTTCAAGCTGTCGACTGTGTACTCGCCGTAGTGTAATAACGATGCTAACAGGACAGCATCCGCATGACCGTAACGGATACCATCCACCAAATGCTCAGGTGTACCCGCTCCACCACTGGCGATGACGGGTATCGGGACAACATCTGTAACTGCTTTGAGAAGCGGAATATCGTAGCCATCCCGGGTTCCATCACGATCCATTGATGTCAGCAAAATCTCACCTGCCCCAAGAGCAGCCACGCGTTCAGCCCATTCAAGAGCATCGATTCCCGTTGGCGTCCGTCCACCATGCGTATGAACTTCCCAACCGCTTGCGGTATTACCGGTCTTCATCGGATCAATGGCAACGACGATGCATTGACTCCCGAAACGTTCCGCGCCTTGTCGAATCAGGTCAGGATTGCGTACGGCAGCAGAATTGATACTTACTTTGTCAGCACCAACCGAGAGAATGCGTCGAATATCTTCGAGTGTTGAAATTCCACCGCCTACCGTGAAGGGAATGAAGACTTGCTCAGCAACACGGGCAGCAATGTCAAAGATGAGCCCACGATTTTCGGCACTTGCTGTGATGTCCAAAAATGTCAGCTCGTCGGCGCCTTGTCGGTCATATGTGGATGCAAGTTCTACTGGGTCACCAGCATCCTTCAAGCCAAGAAATTGGATACCCTTGACGACCCGTCCATCTTTGACGTCTAGACAGGGAATAACCCGTTTTGCAAGCATGTGAAATTGTATCGTTTCATCCTGTCACAATTTGATAGCAGCATCCGTAGACCTTAATTGTGACAAATCAGAGTGACCCGCTTGGCTTTCCTATTCATGCCTTGACAAATGGTGTGCCAATTGTTGGACAGCCGATTCATGCGAGTGTTCACAAACGTGTTCGAACGCATCTCCTCGGCCAACGTACCGAGGATGGAATCTGGCCTCCACACAGTCAAGTCGCAGGTGCTGTTGAAGCATATGGGACAGCCCATGCGTACTTGTACGAGTCACTCGATCCGGTTGCAGCGGCAAGATTTTATGAAAAAGCAACGGCTCTTGATGAGGGCTACCTGCAGGCATGGGTTGGCTTAGCCCTTGCGTGGACATCCATGGGTACCCCCGATTCACTCGAGAGTGCGATTCAGCTTTGGCAAGCCCTTATTGATCTCCCTGTCGGAGACAACGGCGTGTCGCGCCGATGCATGGGCATTTTGCTTCAGAATCTAGGTTACTCGCTGTTTCAGCAACATCTGTACACGCATGATCTCCCCACACTAAAGTCAGCAGCAACGTACTATCAACAAGCTTCGACAATGGAGGACGATATTCGTCCGGAACTCTATTTCCCTTGGTGTAACGTACTCATGTTGCTTGGTCAGGAGACGGATGCGGGAGAAATTTGGAGCCGCGCTGGTCTTGGAACTTTGGGACCTGTAAAGGACGTATACTTGGACAAGTACGCTGACTTGTCTGCGCTGGATTTACGATGGAGTAAATGATGAACAGAATGTCCCACAGCCTGAAAAGGCTAATCACCGCATCACTTATATGTGTTTGCGCAATGGTTTCGCAGGTAGCATTCGCGGACCTGAGTGGTCCGGGTGCACCTCCCCCACCTCCTCCTGGTTCCAAAGGTTAAGGCAAATGGCGATGAATAACAATGGAGTTATCTCGGCATCAATGCGTTCGCGTCTGTCGGGTATTGCGTCTAACATCGCGACAACGCCTCGCGAGCGATTCACAAATGCGGAGCTGCTTGCGCGTGCACGCACGGGTTCAAGTAGTGCGATCCGGTCGAGTGCGGCGATGGCACTTCGCCAGCGCATCGTTGGTATCATTTGGAGTGTTGCCGCAGTTCACGTTGGTCTCACGAATGAGGACAGGGAAGATATCACCCAGGATACGTTACTAAAACTTATTGGTACACCGAGTATCGTGGACCCCCACCCTGCGTATGTGAGGCGAATCGTTAGCAATTTACTGATCGACCGACATCGACATGCGGCAAGCCGTGGGTTAGTGTGCAAAGTTTCCAACTCCGATGAGGTTCTCGCAATCTATGCTGAGTCGGAAGCTGCCGAATGTGAATCCAATACAGATGTATCTTCAGCAGAACTTTTGTTATCGAACTTGAATGACCGGGAACGGAATATTGTCTCAGCACGCATCGCGGGCACAAGCCATGCCGAGATTGCAGAATCACTGGGTGTATCGGCTCCATCAGTCCGAAAAATGCATGAACGCGCGATTGACAAGCTACGTAAAGCTCTTCCTTCGATGACAAATTAATGCCGTAGTAGATGCGCTTTATCTCTTCCGAGGTGAAGTTCTGTTAGGAAGGGTTGAATCTATCTTCACGGTTTACAGGTTGATACTACACTCCATGCTGTCGCAGGCTATGGACTCTCTGGTGTTGACGAAATTATGTATTGCGGATTCTGCGTAAGTACGGTGTTGTGGACGTAATGGATGGAAATGACCAGCAAGCGGCATCAGTCGGATGGAGACTGCTTGGCCTTGGTGACAGTAGCTGGTGCTACAACGGTGTAAGCATAAAGTTCCCGACGCGACTGTGCTCAGCCTTGGCGTGGTACCTCGTCCTGCGCGGCGGGGATATCAGGCGTGCAGAGATTGTTGACGAATTCTGGCCGGGCGCAAAACCGGAAGATGGTCAAAACCAATTGAGGGTAACGCTAAGTCGATTGAAGTCAGTGTTATCAACTCACCCCGATGCACCATCACTTGTTTCCGACCGTTTTCACGTTCGTATCGACATCGGGAACATCCCTTGTGTGGCACGGGATTATGGCATTTTGCTTTCCCGAGTCGAGGGGATGAAGGGTGCTGATCAGCGAAAAGCATCGCTTGAGTTGGTGCGTCTTTACTCTGGTGAGCTCCTGCCGGATATGGATTATCCTTGGATCAACCGTTTGCGAAGTCAATATCAAAGTAGAAATGTCTATTATCTGGGCGGTCTCAGCAAGTATCTTCAGCGGAGTGGAGATTTTGCAACTGCAGTGGAGATTCTCCAGAGATCATTGTCCATCGATCCGATGCAGGAGGAGCTGTACGTCCTTCTTTTTGGCATTTACGCCCAAATGGACCGACCATTACTGATAGAAAAGACTGTCCTGAATCTGATTCGTGAAATGGAATCGAGACTTGGTGACCGTCCGACAGAACGTTTACAACAGACCATCCAGCTTGCACTTCCGCCCAGATTACGTGAGCGGATGTCTACGGTAATGCTGAATCAGGCTGACACGAACATCCAAGTTTATGCCCCACCCGTGGGACCATATGAAAACCCCTTCATTGCGCGTGTAAGCGAGATGAATGATCTCGACGGGCATGTTCGCAATGGTCTTAGCCGATGCGTTGCTATCTCAGGCCCTCCAGGATCAGGAAAGACTCGCCTAATTTATGAATACTGGCTTCAGCATAAGATTGATGTGAGTATGACGTGGCTGGATGCATCAAAGGTGAGTAGCGCCGATGATTTGCAGTCACAGTTGATAGCCAGTGCATCCCGCCTGACCGATACCGAGAATCCGAACCAGATGTACCGCATCATTCTCGTAGACGCATTTCAAATGGGTAATCCAGCCTGGCGGACCACCACGGTGGATTTTCTTGAACAACATCCAGACATTCTGGTTATTGTAACGACGCGGACGACCGATCTGCCTGTTGGTTGGGCGAATGTCCCGCTTATGACATTCAGCGCTCCGGGGGCTTCGATGACTGACGATGAGTGTTTGCAAACGCAAGCCGTCAAAATGCTTTTTTCGCTGATGCCAGCTGCTATTACATCCGTGTCGGAAACAACATCCACGATTGCGTACATCCGGACGCTCTTTACTTATATCGACCCATTGCCATTTATGATTGAAGTGGTGGCATCCTGGCTGTCTGCGATGACGATTCAGCAGCTCATCGTTCGCTTGTCCAAAGATCGGTCGACGTTGTTACAGGCTGCGGCGGAGCGCACACGGGATGGCGTTGTCTTTAGCGACACGATTCGGTCATCCGTGAAGTTGTTGTCCAATGATGCGAAAGATGTGTTACGCCTCTTGTCGCTCTACGGGGAGCCGATAGTAAAGGACAAGGTTATTGATGTCTTGGGTTTGCGATCAGATGCGGCGTATGAGGAGATTTGCGAATCTGGACTTGTGCGGATACTCGATGATGGCAAGGTAGTCGTTTGGAGCCTTGTGGGTGAATTTGTTCGGAGCACGCAGCCTACTAGTTGTAGGAATGTGCT
>CAZSGJ010000095.1:8156-9803 GCA_964606305.1 uncultured Armatimonadia bacterium | reverse complement strand
TGGTACCTCAAGGGCGTTCCAAGCCCGCTTGCGCTGATTCTTGACATGACACCTCGTCCACTGGAGAAAGTGCTTTACTTCCAAAGTCACATCGTGACAAGTGTGGATAAGGCTACCATTGCTGCACGCATGGATGAGTTCACACGTGCTGTTGATGAAGAATCCGAAGCAATTCGTGAAGAGCGTGACATCGCGATTCGTGAGTACCGTGAAGAATCTGCCGAAGAAATTGCCAATGGTCGTATCGTTGAGGATTATGAAGATCCGGAAGCGGAACCGATTCGCGAGGCTCTGACTGAGGAAGAGATTATCCAGCTGCAAAAGCGCGTCGAAGACCGTGTCGAGCAGGAGGCTAAGGATGCGGAAGACCGCATAACTGAGCTCCGTCAGGCACTGGATCTCCTGCCTAACATCGATAAGAAAGCCCTTATCGATGAAGACCAGTGGAGACTTATTGAGACGCTTCTTGATGTCATCGCAAACCGTGTCGACGAATCCCTCTACACCATTGTCGAGGCTGGTCAGGGTGGCGCCGCAATTCGCAAGCTGCTACAGGAAGTCGACCTCGATGTCGAGCAGCGCAAGATTCGTCAGGATATCAAGGAACTGCAAGAGCAGGCCCGTCTTCGCAAGGCTGCCCGATCTGATGATGCGCCTGGTCCGAAGATTGTTCGTGCGATCAAGCGCCTCGATGTCTTCTCAGCGTTCATCGATTCCAAGAGCCGTCCTGAGTGGATGATTCTTGACTGCGTACCGGTTATCTCGCCAGAGCTTCGCCCGATGGTTCAGCTCGATGGCGGTCGTTTTGCGACATCTGACCTCAATGACCTCTACCGCAGAATCATCAACCGCAACAACCGCCTGAAGAAGATTCAGGAGATTCGTGCACCTGAGTCAATCGTCAACCACGAAAAGCGATTGTTGCAGGAAGCTGTGGATGCTCTTATCGATAACGGACGTCGTCAGCGTCCGGTTACGGGCTCCAATGGTCGTGCTCTCAAGTCGCTTTCTGACATGCTTAAGGGTAAGGAAGGTCGCTTCCGCAAGAACCTGCTCGGAAAGCGTGTTGACTACTCGGGACGTTCGGTTATCGTTGTTGGTCCTGAGTTGAAGCTTCATGAGTGTGGTCTTCCAAAGGAAATGGCGCTCGAGTTGTTCAAGCCATTCGTAATGAAGACGCTGGTAGATAACGGCTCGACGAGCAATATCAAAACCGCAAAGCGAATGATTGAGCGGATGCGTCCGGAAGTCTGGGATGCGTTGGAGAAGGTGATCAAAGAGCATCCTGTGATGCTAAACCGTGCACCAACCCTCCACCGTCTTGGGATTCAGGCGTTCGAGCCAAAGCTCGTGGATGGTAAGGCGATTCAGCTCCACCCACTGGTGTGTAAGGCCTTCAATGCGGACTTCGACGGCGACCAGATGGCTGTTCATATCCCATTGAGCTCCCATGCACAGGCAGAAGCCCGTGTCTTGATGCTTGCAAGTCACAACCTGTTCTCACCTGCGGATGGATCACCAATCGTCTCCCCGCAGCAGGACATTGTTCTCGGTGCGTTCTTCGTAACAATGGACAAGTGGGACTCAGTTCCATACGCTGAAGCAAAGCAGGCCGTTGGCAAGGTTGTCATTGATGACATTTATGAG
>CAZSGJ010000095.1:3091-8056 GCA_964606305.1 uncultured Armatimonadia bacterium | reverse complement strand
TTTGGATCCCCTGGGGATGCGATGTATGCGTATGACAACAACAAGGTCGACCTGAACGAATATGTTCTTTATCGCAAGGGTCCGGGGCAGCCACTGTTTGCAACAACGGTTGGTCGTGTGATCTTCAACCAGATCGTTCCAGACTCCCTTTGGGTCAACGTAGCGATGGACAAGAAGCAGATCACCCGTCTGATTGCTGCTGTACACATGGGCTACGGTGCTGAGCGAACGGTCAAGTTCCTTGATGACCTCAAGGAAACCGGCTTCAAGTGGGCAACCCGTGCCGGTATCACGTTTGCGATGACGGACATGCAGTCTCCTGAGTCCCGTATGCGAATCATGCGTGATACGGAGTCTGCGGTTGACAAGGCTAACAAGCAGTACCGTCAGGGAATGCTGTCACCTGCAGAGCGCAAACAGCGTGTGCTTAAGCTTTGGACAGATGCAACGGCTGAAATCGGAAACGAAATCGTCAAGCATATTGACCGCTTCAACCCGGTTTCGATTGTTACGACATCCGGAGCCCGTGGTTCGATCAAGCAGGTCTCACAGCTCTCCGGTATGCGTGGTCTGATGGCTGACCCATTCGGAAACATCATCGAAAACCTCCCGGTTAAGTCGAACTTCCACGAAGGACTCTCAGTTCTTGAATACTTCGTGACAACACACGGTGCCCGAAAGGGACTTGCAGATACCGCTCTCCGAACGGCTGACGCTGGTTATCTGACACGCCGCCTCGTGGATGTCGCGCAGGACGTGATCATCCGTGAGCTCGACTGTCAGACCCTCAAGGGTGTTACCGTCAAGGCATTCGCAGACATTGAGTCGCTTGCAGAGCGTCTCCGTGGACGCACATCACTTCATGACATAACTGATCCAAAAACCGGCGAGCTGTTGATTGCGGCTGGTGAAATCTTCTCCGAAGTTGTCGCAAAGCGTGTCGAAGCGACGGGTGTGGAGAAGGTCGAGCTTCGCTCGGTACTTACCTGCGAAAGCCGTCAGGGTGTCTGTGCCAAGTGTTACGGTGAAGACCTTGCGACCCGTAAGCTCGTCGAAATCGGCGTTGCTGTCGGAATCATCGCAGCTCAGTCGATTGGTGAGCCAGGAACGCAGTTGACGATGCGTACCTTCCACACGGGAGGTGTTGCAACGGCCAACCAGTTGACCGGTGTGGCAAACGTCCGCCGCCAGCGAAACCAAAACCTTCAGGTTCTTTTTGAGGACCAGGAGAAGGGACAGATTTCGCTGGGTGGAGATGGTGAAGGCAAGCAGCGCGAGAAGCAACGGCAGGTTCAGCAACTTCTGAAGGTTGCTGAAGAGCAGGTCGGCGGTCTCCTTCGTGTTGTTGAGCTCTTCGAAGCCCGCCAGCCAAAGGGTAAGGCAATCGTAACCGAGTTCTCGGGCACCGTTGATAAGATCGACTCGAGTGGTGGTCTCCGTAAGGTGATCGTTCATCACGAGAAGCAGGTCAAGCGTGCAAACTCCGATCTCTTTGATCCTAAGCAGGTTCAAGGTGAGTGGGCCGTTGTGGATGTTCTGCATCCGGAAACGGGTGATCCGATTGTTGTTGCTGGTCAGCAAATCACCGAGCCACTGGCGCGTAAGATTGCCGCTGCTGGTGTGGAAAAGGTCCTCGTCCGTAAGGAAACACTGGTTCCACACCGTGGTGAGCTGCTGATCAAGGAAGGTCAGCGCCTCGAGCGTGGTGCTCCATTGACCCATGGACCGATGGACCCACATCGTGTTCTCGAGTTGAACGGTGCGGACGGCCTGATGGAATACCTTGTTCGCGAAGTACAAACGGTCTACAAGCAGCAGGGTGTGGACATCAATGACAAGCACATTGAAGTCATCGTCCGCCAGATGTCCCGTAAGCAAAAGGTCGTAAAGGCCGGAGCAACCGAGTTCCTTCCTGGACAGGTAGTCGACAAGTTGATGCTTACCGATGCCAACAAGCGTCGTGAAGAGCTCAACATCATGCTCGAGAGCCAGGGACGTGTTGTGGTTCGTGATCATGACATCCATACTGAGGATGAAATGTCGGTTCCAGGCCAGCGCGCAATCGCTGCTCCGGTCCTGATGGGTATCACGGACGCATCGTTGAATACGGAATCCTTCCTATCGGCAGCTAGCTTCCAGAAGACCACGCGTGTTCTGACAGAAGCCGCTGTACGTGGAAAGCGTGACCACCTGGTTGGACTCAAGGAAAACGTCATCATCGGACGCCTTATCCCAGCTGGTACCGGTCTGCCAACCTATCGTGCGCTTGAGGTTGTCTCTGAAGATGGCCGTGCAATCGGAGTGCTGGATATCCCTGAGATCCCAGACCTCGAAGGCAACGACATGGACGATATTCTCAGCATTGATGACGCGGCAGCAGCACTTGGTGGTGACATCGATATCAGTGGCCTGATGGGTGATGTCGTTGTTGATGACACTGTGCAGGCAACAGAAGATACTGGTGTAGACGCCGACGCAGAGTAGTTCACGAAAAGTTCAGCGCGCTCATTCAGTGCGCTGAACTTGATTGTACATATAGGTTAAATGTCATGAAGAATCTGTCCATCTTTGGCACACTAGCATTGATCGGTATCTGCGCAGCGGGATCCAATGCACAGAAGCCAGCATCAAAACCAGCAACTAAGCCACCAGTAAAGCCAACAGTGGTTGCACCTAAAAAAGTTGTTCTTCCCGCAACAGTGGTAGCGCGTGTAAACAACCGCGACATCACGACACAGGAATTAGTTGATCTGATCAACCGTACAGGTGCACGCGATACGGTCCAGAAGTTGATCCAATATGCCATCATCGAAGAGGAAGCCCGTAAGGCTGGTGCTACGATTGATTCCAAGGACCTAGCTGACAAGGTCAAGACCGAAAAGCAACGTATCGTTGCAAATATGGCATCCCAGACCGGCAACCCACAGACGTTCCCTGAAATCACTGCACGCTATGGCCTGACTGAAGCCGAAGTCGAGTGGGGCGTTCGACTGCAGATTCTTTCGCAAAAGGCATACGCCAAGCAGGTTGAGAAGCAAGTCCCGACACTGGATGCTCAGGTCAAAGTTAAACATATTCTTCTCCTTACGATGAACCAGCCAGGACCGGATGGCAAACCATTGTCACCTGATGAGCAGAAAAAGAAGGAAGATGAGCAGCGTACGCGTCTCGAAGGAATCGTTGCCGATATCAAGGCAGGCAAGATGACCTTTGAAGACGCAGCCAAGAAGTACTCGGATGACAAAGCATCCGGAGCAGAAGGCGGAGCCCTTCCATGGTTTGGTCGTACGGGAATGATGGTTCCTGAGTTCGAAACAGCCGCATTCAATCTCTCGAAAGAGGGAGAGATCAGCCCATTAGTCAAGACGCAGTACGGTTTCCATGTCCTCAAGCTCGTGAAGCGTGGCAAGGAAGCGACTGCAGCCGAAAAAGCTAAGTTCAAGGCTGATGAAATCAAGAAGTTAACCACGACCGGCTCTGGCATGCAGCAGTGGCTTCAGGGATTGGTTCAAAAGGCTACCATCACCTTGAACCCGCCTGCTGTAAACGTCAAGAAGTAATCATCGATTTACAACGTAAACCCGTCGTTGCTTCTGCATCGGCGGGTTTTTCGCAGCCAGTTTCATGAGCACGCTAAGCCCTTGGATGTGCTGACTTGTACGCGCTCCGCAGTCGGTCAAGCGCGACGTGGGTATAGACTTGCGTCGTGGTGATGCGGGCGTGCCCCAACAGTTCCTGGATGATGCGAATGTCGGCACCGCCATTTAGGAGATGAGTGGCAAAGCTGTGGCGCAGCCAGTGGGGACTTGGATGTCGTGGGAGATTGGCGGATGCGCTGTAGCGCTTGACGATCCGCCAGATCTGCGACCGAGTAAGCCCAAAGACACGGATTGACTTCGTGAGCGGAACGATGGATTCATTGCGCATCCGGGTCAGTAGATGAATGGATGACGCGGCAAGGGGCACCATCCGCTCCTTGTCACCCTTGCCGATCACTCTGATCCATGCGCCGGAGAGATCCAGTGAATGCCATCGTAGCTCTGCGCACTCTGAGACGCGTAATCCACAGCAGTACATTACATCAAGGACTGCCGCATCACGCAAACCACGCAGGGTAGCTGTATCCGGTGCTTGCAGTAAGCGGGCGACTTCGTGTTCATTCAGCGTTTTCGGGAGCGCCGCTTTGACCGAGCGAAAACGACCGGCTGCGGTTACCGGATTTTGATCAATTAGTCCTTGACGGCGGAGATAGCGGCAGAAAGATGAGAGTGCTGCACGTCGCCGTGCGAGGGATGATGACTTGTATCCTCCCGATTTTCGGCTGGTCAGCCAGCCGGTAACCCCTGTGACATCCAGCGGTCTGTTGAAGGCAAACCAGTCCTGTAAGTCCCGCTGGTACGCATCCACAGTATTTGATGCTAGTCCTCGTTCATGTCGAAGGTAATCGAGGTACAACGGGAGACGCTCCCGAAAGTCCATCAACCTGTGATCCACTCCGTGCGGACATCTATCCCACGTTCCAGGCAGTGCGTCAACAGGCGCTCTTCTGTTGCTTCACTGGCAATCATCCTAACCTCAACACACTCCGTGATTGGGTCAAGGCCAATATCGACTACGCTGAGATGCAAGGTAGCCAGCATTGCCTCTGCGATGTCGAGTGCATTGCCATCCGGACCGGCGGGAAATACGGCAAGCAGCTGCGTTGTTTCTGGAGTCGTCATTTATCTCACCTTACACAGCATTATAGATGGCTGATTGTGCCCTCGTTGCGGCCGCCCATCGTAGTGTTCCATACTCATAATGCCACCATTCACCCGGGTAGTTGGCAAAACCAGCCTGCGACATCACATTAAAGAGGATACGTCGGCGTTCTGTGTAAACACGATGCGGATGCCGTTCGTAGTAATCACAAACACTGGCATCCACAGGTTCATCAAAACCGCTTCCCATGTCCAAAACATCACC
>CAZSGJ010000095.1:0-2991 GCA_964606305.1 uncultured Armatimonadia bacterium | reverse complement strand
GCGGCCCAGAGGCAGCCGCGCTCGAGTAAGCGCAAGACTTCCGGCTGGGACACCACCGTGGTGTCATGACCGAGACCATTGTAAGAAACGCGACCATCCCCATACCACTTCGTCCAGACGACAGGCATGTCAACAACACCATTTCGTACATGAGGGCCATCGGCTACCGGGAAGCGGGTTGTTGCCAGTACATGCACCGCCGGGTCGACATGCATGTAATATTGCTCTGAGGCAACGGTGAACGTGTTTGGGGACCCGCTGGTGATGAAGTGATCCGGTACACGGATATCAACCGTGTAGGTCACGCCGTTGTCACCGGGATGAGACACCCATTGCCCACCCGTCATGAACTGATATTCGGTTTCAGCACGGAAGCTGTCACACATTCCGCCATGGCATCCAGCAAGTCCAACGCCACCCTTGACCGCGGCTAGTAATGGCTGCAGTTGTTCTTGAGTAATCGTACCCATGGTCCAGATAGGAACGATCAAGCGATACGTGGAAAGATCCTCCGTTGCATAGGCATCCAGTGTGTCCGATACCGTTACAGCAAAGCCATTTCGCTCCAACATACTGGTATAAATCGCCGCAACTTCTTTGGGCTGATGTCCATCCCAGCCGCCATAGACAACCAATGCCTTCATGTTCGAAACCTCTCCTTGTGCGCAGATATTATTCCACGCAAACGCTATGATTCACTGACCTGTTGGTCCGATGGCAACCAATACAGCTCCGCAGGGTGAACATCATTATGGAGATATTCTCGAAGAATTTTCATCCTGAGACGCTCCATAACCCGCTGGCTCCGGATGTTTGCCCGGAGCGTGGTCGCCGTAAACACAACCTCTGAATCCCGCTCACGAAACATCTGTATCAGCATCAAAGCGGCTGTGGTTGCGATTCCTTGTCCCCAGAAATTCGGGTGTAAACGCCAACCTAACTCGACCGCTCCATCTACATGAACACACGGCTTTGCATGTACCCAGCCAACGGGGGTGTGGTCGGTCCCAATCTCGATTATGAAGTAGCCGTACGGATTGTTGAACGTTAGCCAGCGCTCGATAACATTTGCTGCCTGCTCCAAAGTGGGCGGCGCTTGCATCAAGACATGCTCCCGAACAGCATCCGGAGTGTCCAGCCATACGATGAAATCCGCATCCAATCGTTTGGGTTTACGAAGACTGATCAGATACGGTAACAATCTGGCTAGGTCCTCTTGACGAGGCTTTCGCCCTTCAGAACAGGCTTGAGATATTGACCTGTATAGCTGCCTTTTACCTTGGCAACGTCTTCGGGTGTTCCCTTTGCGACAACCCGTCCACCGCCATCGCCGCCCTCAGGGCCCATATCGATTATCCAGTCCGCGCACTTAATGACATCAAGGTTATGCTCGATGATGAGGACCGTCGAGCCGGCATCCACCAAACGCTGCAGAAGGAGGAGGAGCTTTTCGATATCGGCAAAGTGCAGTCCGGTTGTTGGTTCATCCAGAATATAGAGCGTCTTTGCCTGCAGCTTTTTACCGAGCTCGGTTGCGAGCTTGACACGCTGCGCTTCGCCACCTGAAAGCGTGGTCGCAGGTTGACCCAGCTTAATGTAGTCAAGGCCGACATCGGCGATAGTCTGCAGCTTTCGCGCAATACTTGGTACTGCTGAGAAGAACTCAACACCTTCGCCCACGGTCATGTCGAGGACTTCTGCGATGGATTTGCCCTTGTACTTGACCTCAAGCGTTTCGCGGGAATAGCGCTTACCATTACAGACTTCACAGGGAACATAGACATCAGGAAGGAACTGCATCTCGATTTTGAGAATGCCATCGCCTTTACAGGCCTCACAGCGCCCTCCCTTGACATTGAACGAGAAGCGTCCTGGACCATAGCCACGGACACGGCTCTCCTGGGTGGATGCGTAGAGGTCGCGGATTACATCAAAGCAGCCCGTGTACGTAGCCGGGTTCGAGCGCGGTGTGCGTCCAATCGGCGACTGGTCGATATCCACAATCTTTTCGATGTGCTCGATTCCGGTCAGTGATTCATGGGCCTCAGCAATCATGTGCGAGCGGTAAATCTGCTGCATCAGCTTGGGGTAAAGCGTCTCCTGTATCAGCGTAGACTTGCCGGAACCAGAAACTCCGGTTATACAGACCATCGAGCCGAGCGGAATCTCGATGTCGACACCCTTGAGGTTGTGGCCCTTTGCGCCTGTCAGGATGAGGGATTTACCATTACCTTCGCGACGGGTTTTCGGCACGGGGATGACCCGGCGTCCGGAGAGAAACGCGGCAGTTGCGGATTCAGGTTCATCGAGGATTTCTGCTGGAGGACCTTCTGCAACGACACGACCTCCGTGGACGCCGGCGCCCGGTCCAATATCAATCAACCAGTCTGCCGCCGCCATCGTTTCTTCATCGTGCTCAACGACAAGAATGGTGTTCCCAAGATCGCGTAGGCGCGTCAGGGTCTGAACGAGCTTGGTGTTATCTCTCTGGTGGAGGCCAATGGATGGCTCATCAAGGATGTAAAGTACGCCCATCAGACCGGATCCGATTTGTGTCGCGAGGCGGATTCTTTGAGCTTCACCGCCGGCCAGTGTATTCGCACTCCGGTCCATCGTGAGGTAACCAAGCCCTACGGAATACAGAAAACCGAGACGCTCCCGGATTTCCTTCACAATCTGCTTGGCGATGATGGCCTCACGATTCGTCAGTGTCAGGCCATCAAAGAACGTGACCATCTTTTCTACACTGAACGCTGTCAGCGTACTGATGTCCGTATCACCAACTTTGACGCTGAGCGCTTCAGGCTTCAGGCGCTTTCCTTTGCATTCAGGGCATGGGCGCTGGCGACGATATTGTTCGAGGTCCGCCTTGACGTAGTCACTGGTCGTTTCCGCCAGATGACGTTCCATAATCGAGAGGACACCAGCGTACTCAGTGTCAAAGTAGCGTGTCTTACCCCAGCGGTTACGATGTTCCATCGCAACATTGCC
>CAZSGJ010000094.1:8583-9840 GCA_964606305.1 uncultured Armatimonadia bacterium | reverse complement strand
GAATGCTTCCGCATTTCGACCACAGCGCCAAAGCCAATCGACAAGGAGAGCGCCCTCGTCGCCGTGCACATCTTGAAAGACCGGGTCGTGGTCACGGCGAGCGCGGATGGCAATGCGTGGACAGACCTCGCCAGCTTCCCGCGCAGCGAGTTTCAGGGGGAACCGACCGCGATTCGCATTGGGAAAATGAACCTCAAAGCGGAGGCAAAAAGCCATTCCACGGATGGCCCCATGGGTACATCCACCATTTCTGCTATCACGCCCGCGGTGCCGAAAAGCCCATTTGTCATCACGAGTCCACCGCACGCAGCGAATGTGCAGACGATCCCGTTTCCAAAAGGGACATCCGTTGTGTCCGCGCGGATTGCGAAGGGGAGCGACACGGGGATGTCCTGGGCGCCGGCTATCGCCGTGATTTGGGAGGAGGGCAAGCGCTTTGTACTGGTCGGCGTGCGGGACAAGCCATCCAGTTTTAATGTCACAACCGCCGCAGGCGAGCGTATCGTGGGTGCCAACCTCGAACCCTACCCCGACTTCAATATCCCGGCGAGTGGCTGCAAGCTGGTCGGAAATCCGGTGGTGGTTAACGCAGCGGGGGCATCGGTGCTTTCTGCCAAGCTCGTGGCCCCCGGGGGAATTTCCATTCAATGGACAGCAACGCTGCTTGCGGGCTGCGGGTATATCCGCCAGCGGATCGATGTCGCGGGTGGTCAGCAAGCCGCCACGCTCACGGGTTTTGAGTTCATGGATGTACGTATCCCAGCGCCGCAGACGGCGGGAACGGCGCCGGGCTGCCCGGTGGTTGGCGGGGCGATTTACCTTGGCGTGGAGCTTCCCGGGTGTCGCAATGCCCTTCAGCCGGAACGTGCGCGTATAGGGTTTGCATCAAGCCTCCCGCTGGGTAAAGGCGACACAGTTACCTTTGGGAGTGTGATAGGCGTTGCGCCGGCGGGTCAGCTTCGCCGCGCATTTTTGCACTATGTCGAGAATGAGCGTGCGCGTCCGAGCAAGCCATTTTTGCACTACAACTGCTGGTATGACCTCGGCTTTGGGGTGGATGAGAAGCGGTTGATGAAGGTGATTGACATTTACAACCGTGAGCTCGTGAAGAAGCGCGGCGTCAAGGTTGAGTCTTACTTGGTGGATGATGGCTGGGATGACACGGGTCGCGGTCTCTGGGCGGAGGATCTGCGCAAATTCCCGGGTGGCTTTACGGGGCTCGCGAAGCGGATGCGAGCTGCGGGAGCAAAGCTTGCC
>CAZSGJ010000094.1:6910-8483 GCA_964606305.1 uncultured Armatimonadia bacterium | reverse complement strand
AACCGGGAGCGCTGGTTGACATTTAGGGATGGCGAGTGTCACAGGATGTTTGTGCGGGCGAGTCCGCTTTATCCATTGAACAGCGTGATGCATCACGGGATTGTCCATGGGCGTGAGTTCCAGGGCGGGTCGATTGGGGATGTCAATCCACCCGAGCTACGTAACGAAGCACGGAGTTACTTTGCATCCGGTGCGATGCTGCAGGAGCTGTATTTGACTCCGGAGCTACTGCCAGGGGCGGCATGGGATGCGGTTGCGGATGCAGCAAAGTGGGCGCATAAGAATGCGGATGTTCTTATTGATGCGCACTGGGTTGGTGGCGATCCGCTCAAGGGCGAAGTGTATGGTTATGCGGCGTGGAGTGAGCGTAAGGGGACATTGATGTTGCGGAATCCATCGGATGTCCCGCAGCGGTTTACGTTGGATGTTGGTTCTGCTTTTGAGCTGCCTGCGGGTGCGGCGAAGCGCTATGTGTTGAAGTCTCCGTATAGCGATCAGCGTATCCAGAGTCTGACATGCGATGCGGGGACCAAGGATGTACTTGAGCTGGCTCCATTTGAGGTTGTTGTCTTTGATGCAATGCCAGCTTCGTAGGGACAGGCATTGTTACCTGCACACACTGGTGTTGCCACATTTCGCTTCCGATTGCGGCTTGGATGTTCCGCGGTTGCGCTACACATGCGCACTGCGGTGCCATATTCAAATCCTCTGCGTAGGGGCGGACCGCTGTGTCCGCCCGCGCAAACAAAGTTGGCTACCTAAGAGTAATGCGACACATATACGAGACGCATTTATTATGAATTAATGCTTCAAACGAATCTCAATAACAGATATTTGTATCATTACCCGTTCGGAATTCCACCAAGCTACCCAATTATTCCCGCAAGGTGATTCCATCCCGGATGCCAAATCCAGCACCTTTTGGTATTCTAAAAACATCAGCCGTTGAAACACTGACTGATACCGCGAAACGACGATCGAAACGATGCGTCGTTTTTTTGTGCCTGGCGACATCCCGTCAACATAAAGCCGCAAACTGCGGGCAGGCACAGAGGCCAGCCCCTACGAGATGTCGTCGCGAGTCCGTTTTGCCATGGGACAACTACACCGCGTAACCCCAACAACACCAATGTTTGGCCTGTCGGTATCGATACGGGCGGGCGGACACAGCGGTCCGCCCCTACGCGGAGTTTGTGTCGTAAGCCTCACATTCAAGACGAAACAGATGGACAGCGCGCAGCGCGGTGGAATGTTGAGCGGGAGGGCCGCTAGCCGGACTGGTCAGCTTTCAGATACTGCAAGCCAGCACACATTCGGCGGCTGGCAGGGCGGGCACCGTCCACGATGGCAATATACGTCGCCGCATTTCGAAATAATTTCAGTCGCCATCGGGGATGGTCGACCCACAGGACCGTATCACGTGACAAACCAGCCAAGCCGAACCAAGCACATACCGGAATTCGCGTAACATCCGGCGACCTCGGCACGAGTGCGAGACATCCACCGCGCAAGCGTAATTAGAATGGCTTCGATCTACATCGCCTCGACAAAACGTCACCCGCGGGAGGGCACA
>CAZSGJ010000094.1:0-6810 GCA_964606305.1 uncultured Armatimonadia bacterium | reverse complement strand
GAATTTGGTAACTGCAGCGCAAGCGATATTCGTGACAACCACGGCCAATCGAAGAATCGACAGGACTCTACAGACCTACCACCGGCCCCTTCTTCAACAAATGCACCAGCGCATCCGCAATCGCTTTATCTCCCGCAGCCTCAAACCCCTTAACTGAACGCTCCAGCAACGCATGCCACACCGCATGCCGCTGGTTGAAAAATGTCCAGTCCAACAACCCCTTCGGATTGTTCCCTGGCGCAATGTCGTGAACCGTTGTCCAGGTCTCGAGCCGAAATGAAACCCAACCAAGCAACGACTTACAACCAGTGGCATCCACCACCGTTGCTCCTAGCCCACGCGCAAGCACAATGGAGGCCCCAATAAAGTCATTGTCTGTATCCGCATGGTAGATTCCGGATGCTGCCCAGCGGACGTATGCATCCACAAAATCGACACCGAGCACTGCTGCGCTTTCCAGCGCGACAATCATTGTGTCCGTGAGGCCCATCACTTCTGTCTCGCCATCCATGGCTGTCCGCAGCAAAATCGCACAGGCAAAAAGACGCGCAATATGCCCGCGGCGATCATCCTTCTTAGGAGTCTCCCACCGCGTCAGCGCACAGACTTCCTCCGGATGCCAGCATAGTGGCACCGGAGGCGTAGCGCCATCCCGGATACTCTTCAGAACCATCAAATGTTCCTCAGAGTCACTCCCATAATCGGCTTCTGCAATCTTCTTGAGCATCGCCGCATCCACCAATGAACGCACCGCATTCAGCAAGGCATCCGGGTTCGCCACAGCGCGGATAACATCGCAATCTGCACCCGGGGTCGGCGGCTCTGGAATCTTATCCACCGAACACGCTGGCGCATCCGGGACAGATGCTGCAACCTCAGCTTTCATGGCATCGATTGCGCTGGTGACCAGCATCTCGATATCGGCCTTTGTGGATGTCGCATCCACCTCCTGCCGCATCGCCGCGAGCAAGTCCTCGAGGGCCTTGACCTTGAATGGCTGCTTCCGCTTGCCGGGTTCACTGCTGGGCATTTTCATCACCACACATTCGCGCAAACACCATCCAGTTCGGATAGATCAAGGCCTCGATACCAACCATCAACTGGGATTCTCTAAGGCTTCTTCAAAAATGGAACGGGTCGCAGCTCCAGCTTTCGAATACTCTGGAGATAGTCCAGGACTGGCTTGCTCGCATCCCCGCCAACCTGCGCATGGAAATGCAGCGTAAAACCGTGCGGCCCCTTGGCATCGATCAGCTTTGGCTGCAGCGTCAACATCGCTTTTACATAGTCCAGCTGCCCCAGCATCGCCGCACAGAAAATGTCAGGTCGCGCGCCGCGCTCAAGCAGGAGCATGACGATGTCACGTTGCCCCATATGGGATGCTCCATTCAGTGCAGATTCCCAGTCGCCACCGCCCCAGTCGACGGATGCATTGAGAAGACCCGGCTCTTTGTCGAGCAGCTTCTTCACCATCTCGATATCAGAGTGTGCATAAATGACAAAGTCCTGCGCCATCTGGCGATTGACCTGTGGCTTACGCCAGCTTGGCTTGAAGCCAGGGGCGGGATAATCACGGTTCAGTGGGGCTTCGGTCGGGCCATCCGTTACAACCGCAGGTTTGTCCTGCGCACGTACGACACTGGCACTCAGCAACCCGGCAGCGGAAAGCGCGATATTTCGTCGGGAAACAATGGTCTTCATACCTTAGATTGTACTTTGGATATTCGTGCACCTTTTGTCAGTGCGTCAACATCCCGCTTGTACGCAATGACCAAAAGACCTACCGCTTCTGCATCAATGTGCCACCAAAGGTGAAGCCACCTCCGAAGGCTACAAGACCAACTTTTGCACCTGCACGCAGCGTCGGCAATAGTTCAAAAAGTGCCAGCGGAATCGAGTTCGATGATGTATTGCCGTAATGGCGGATGTTGCTGAAAACCTTTTCCTCTGGCAGGTTCGTACGTTGACGAACAGCATTCAAAATTCGTTGGTTTGCCTGATGCGCCACTATGTAATCAAGGTCATGAGCCTGGATGTTACGCACCTCACACGCCTTGCCAAGCTGCTCAATCATGTGGTGCACAGCTTCAATGTAGACCTTTGGACCATTTTGGTAGATAAAACCATCATCCGGCAGCGGCACGCGGAGGATGTCCCCACTGTCCCCTTTGGCTGACAACTCCGGTCGGTCAAATTCAGCAATCATTTCATCTGAATGTCCCGCACCAACAACCAGCGTGGCCGTCGCAGCATCACCAAAAATAGGAGCTGTCGCATAGTCAGAAGGATCCGTCCGACGGCTTAGGACTTCGGTGGTGAGCACAAGCACCCGCCCGTTTGGATTATGGCGAAGGTGATCCCAAGCTGCCTGCAGACCGTAGAGGTAACCGGAACACGCAGAAACAATATCCTGAGCCTGCAGCTGAGGATAGGTCTCCATTCCAACACTCAACTCGGCAAGCGTCATACATGCCATCGATGGCGTGATTCGTAGGGGCGTACCGGATGAACAGAAAATGGCCGTCAAGTCCGCAGCAGTCAAGCCATGATGCGAAAGCAACTCGGTAGCCGCCTTCGTAACAAGCGTCAAAGCATCTTCATCATCCATAGCCCATCTGCGGGTTTCGATTCCGATGCGCTTGAGGATGTCTTCTGATGTCCACTCCGGGCAGTTAGCCGCGATTTCATCGTTGGTCACAACGCGACCACCCGGTGCGATTCGGAGTCCCGCGATGCCAGCCACGACACCACTGTTTGATGTTGTAGCGGTGCCTTGCACACTGGCGGCCGATGCACGGACGGGCATCGTGATGATCGGTTCCCCTGGGTCTTCAATTGTCACCGGCATCTTGGATACACGGAAGCCGGCTGTGGCAACCTTGAGCAGGGGAGTGCCAACCTTTACCATGTTTCCTTCAGGGACAAGAATCTCCAACAAGGTTCCTTCCAGCGGGCAGCCAAGCTCAAATGCGGCCTTATCAGCCTCCATCTCGCCAATCACATCCCCCGGTTTTAGACTCGCGCCAGCACGGACCTTCCATTCAACAACGGTGACAGATTCATCCGATGGACTTGAACCTACAGCTTCGACGTAGGAGATGCCTTCTTCAGGCTGTGCCTTGACATCCCAGGTCAGCGTGCCCCCAAGTACATCCACGGCAGCAGCCAGAATCCGCTTGAACCCTGGAAGAACCTGGAGTTGATTCTCAAAGTGGAATGGGACATAGGTATCCGGACGACTGACACGCCGAATGACGATGGGAACTCCAGCGCGCTCGGCAACTGTGGCAGCGATCTCGCTGGCCACTGATGCGGTTAGATTGTCTTCCTGCGCGATGATCAGACGTCGAGTGTTTCGGACGGATTCGACCACCATGTCGACATCCCATGGGGAAATCGAGCGCAAGTCGATGACATCACTCGTGACCCCGGCTGCAGAAAGAGCATCCGCAGCGCGCAGACTAAAACCAAGCGTGTTTCCCCAGGCAACAAAGGTGATGTCCGTACCAGTGCGGTGACGGCGCCCCTTCCCGATGGGAACCAGCTGCGCGGAAACATCACGGCTGGTCAGCTGAGTTCGGTCATTCAGGCAGCTCTTGGGATAGAAAATAATCGTCGGCCGGCCGGATAGGAATGCTGCATTGAGCAAGCCGGCAGCATCTCCGGCTGTTGCGGGAAGAAATACATCTATTCCCGGAGTGTGCGCTGCCGTGCTCTCCATGCTTGATGCATGGAAGGGACCGAGGCCCGGCTTGAATCCGCCGCAGCTGACAAGGAGGATGACTGGAGCTGTCCAGCCACCATCGGTTCGCCAATACATCGAACCCAGCTCAGCAAAAATCTGGTTGTATGCAATCGCAAAGAAGTCCGCAAACTGCAGGAAACCGACCGGACGTGCACCGGCCAAAGCCTGACCGATTGCCACTCCGACAATCGTCGATTCTGCGAGTGGGGAATTGACAACACGTCCGGGAAATGCCTGGCTTAGACCTTTCGTAACACCAAAGACATCACCTTTCGGATCCTCAATGTCTTCTCCGAAAAGCGATACCGTCGGATTGGTACTAAGGTGGTACCGAAGGACTTCCCGCATCGCCTCAAGCATTGTGAGCTGCGCGCCCTGCCCGTTACCGATGTATTCCCTTGATGGATCGACAAGCTGCGGGGCAAGCGGAGCCTTCGCATCAAAGATTGGTTCAGGGTCGGGACTGTCCTGAGCATCGATACTATCGGCAAGAACTTTGGATTTGATGTTTTGTTCGAGGGATGTCAGCTCTGCATCAGAGACGCCGTGTTCAACCAGCCATGCACGGAGCACCGGGATAGGGTCATCATTTTTCGATGTCTCATCAATTTCGGCAGCATTGCGGTATGTACGGTGGTCATCCGCGTTTGTATGACTGTTGAGCCGTTTGACATTAAAGACAACGATGGCGGGCTTACGGTTTGCCCGAATCTGCGCCGTTACCTTGCCAAATGCCTCATAGGTTTCCTCGGCATTCCGGCCATCCACGCGGACAATCGGGATGCCATAAAACGCATCAGCATCACCATCAGGAGTGTTATAAAAAGTCTTCCCCAGGGTTTTGGTGGAAATTGCCCAGTGATTATCTTCGATAATGAAGAGGACGGGGAGGCTTTCCCGTACGGCATGAGCAATGGCTTCGAGGACTTCGCCTTGCTGACTGGTGCCATCCCCAACGGAACAAACAACCAATGGATTGCATGCCTTGTCCCGGATAACGGTTGCCACCCCAACAGCCTGGAGAGCATTGTTCCCAACAGGACCGACCAGGCTCATGATGTTCAGACTTGGATCGGACAAGTGAGCAGACATTTGACGCCCGCGGCTGTGACTCTGGTCTTTGGCAAACAGGGAGAGAAAAAACTGTCGCTCAGTTATTCCACGTGCGATCATCAACGATTTGTCGCGGTAATGGCAATGCAGGAAGTCATCTGCAATCAAATGTGGGTTTAGGAAGGCAATGTTTTCATGCCCGGCACCGGATACATGAAAAAAGGCTTCACCACGTTTGGTGTAATCGACCTCAAGGAGGTCTACCTCCCGGGCCTTCACAATACTTCCATACACCGAAAGGAACAGTGCGACCTTCTCAGTCACGTCCATGGCAACTCCTGCGCGTCACTCACTGTCCGCAATACATAATAGATTCGGGTAGGGTGGAAGTCAATCGACATCGTTAGGACAATAGCATATTCCTCAGGAATTCGACGCATCCGGCCCCCATCCACCACCACCAGGTGTCTCGACTATGAGAACATCCCCCGCCGTACAGTCCACCTGATCCACACAATGCAGCAACGTCGTCGCACCGCTTTGATGCCGTACCCACTGGATACCCTGTCGCCCTGGCCCACCACCCGCACGGCCACGCGGCGCGAATATGCGCGACTGTGTGATCACGCTCACCTGAACATCCTCCAGAAACTGCCACTCGCGCCGAACGCCGCAGCCGCCGCGCCACTTCCCTTTGCCACCCGACCCGGGGATGAGACGAAACTGCTTCAGACGAACGGGGATACGTCGCTCCAACACCTCGGGGTCCGTGATCCGCGTGTTGGTCATGTGGACATGGACGCCATCCGCACCTTGGTGACCAGCAGCCGCACCACTCCCACCGGCGAGTGTCTCATACACACTGAAGTGTTCGTTTCCGAAAAGGATATTGTTCATCGTCGCCTGACTGGATGCGCAAATCCCGATGGCATCTAATAGAGCATCCACAATCCGCTGGCTCACCTCGGTGTTTCCACCGACCACCGCCGGACACGCCGCCGGATCCGCGCTAAAGACAGGATTAATGAATGTTTCGGTGGGGACAACCAGTCTGATGGCATCCAGAATGCCATCGGACAATGGAATATCATCCGCCACCAGCAGCCGGAGCACATAGAGCACCGCGGCCTGGGTCACCGCAAGCGGCGCATTGAGGTTGCCACTTACCTGCCCGCTGGTCCCAGTGAAATCAATCTCAACTGTCGCATCGGGTTGATTGGTGTTTTCCGGCCACCGAAGGGTGACGAGGATGTAAGACTGAGGGCCACTGGCATGCTCCAGCACCGAAATGCCATGGAGCTTTCCTCCTGACGGGCGATAACGGGCTAGCGCACGCCGCGCTGCCATACAGGCACGGGATGCCAGCTGCTTTTGCTGAGCATCCACTTGCTCGATACCGTGATGCTCAACGAGTGCCGCAAGCTGAACTGCTCCCTCACGATTTGCAGCACGCTGCGCGGCAAGGTCTGAGAGATTGTCGTTCACCGCACGGCTTGGAAATGGCCCGCTGCTAAGAACTTCACGAAGGTTTTCCACGTCATACGGCATCGGTGGGATGACCACGCCTTCCTCCACCAATGTCGTTGCCTGAGGAGGCATCGATCCTGGACGGCTTCCCCCAAGCTCAGCATGATGCGCGCGGCTTGCGACGTAGCCGCAGAGCTCTCCCGTATTTGTGAGCACACGGGTTACCAGTGTGACATCCGGCAGGTGAGAGCCACCAAAAGCCGGGTGGTTGACGACGATTTCATTGGATGCCGCAAACGCAGCGGCTTGAATCAGCGCACGTACACACGCTCCGAGCGCACCAAGATGAACCGGGATATGTGCGGCAGTTGCGACCAACCGGCCATTAACATCCAAAACAGCGCAAGAGTAATCCAACCGGTCGCGCACATTGACACTGAGCGCCGTCCGCTGGAGCGTATCACCCATCGCATCCGCAATCGCTGCAAACCGGCGACTCCAGAGCGCAGCTTCAACGGCGGCATCCGTGGTGATTTCCTTGGACT
>CAZSGJ010000093.1:4831-9911 GCA_964606305.1 uncultured Armatimonadia bacterium | reverse complement strand
TTACCGCCGGCATTAAAGGCGATATATGTGGTTTTCTCTCCATTCCTGAAGACCGCATACGTCGGGATGTCAGCCGTGACGCCTGCATCAACACGGCCAAGCTTATGCATCGTCTGCATCCACTGGTAATAATTCGCCCGCGAGTTACCCGCTTCGATTTCCTGTTTGTCAAAATCAGCGGCAGCGAATGCCCCCGCCGGGTCGGCGAGGACTTGGTACATTTGGATGACATCCGCCCAGCCGCCGAGCTGCTTTCCAACCCGTGGCGGCAGGCTTTGATCGCGTTTGGCATCCTTTTTGTCGAAGGCGATCCGCTCACGCTCCAGCACATTTACGAATGGCTTGATCGCAATTCCGTGCGTCCCGAGGTACAGACTGCCGCTCTGCAGTGGCAGGATATTGATGCCATGCATATGGATGGGGTCCCCAGAGAACCACGTCGCGTACACCGCTTTCGCGCCCCAGACCATGCTGGCGTACTGCGGTGTAAAGGCATCGGGGTAGTTTTTGTAAATGCCAAACCAGTAGGTGTCGATGGCATCCTTTTCGGTCACATAAAGGTAAATGCCCGCATCCCGGATGGCTTTGTTCCCCGTCAGTTCCCCCCAGAGAATCAGCCCCGTCCACGCATTCATCGCTTCGCTGCTGGACTCGTTGTTGTTTCCATCCGCGAAGTCACCCTTGCCATCCGCCCAGGTGTGGCCTTCATAAATGTCAAAGTTGCGCAGGAATGGGAACATCGGGTCCGTGCGGCTTGGATTCGCGCAGTCCCGGATGAGCATTTCGACCATCGGTCCCCACTTCGCCTTGGAGCCCCACTCTGGATCCTGTCGCAGGACTTCAGCAGCCGCTCGAATGAAGTAGCCATAGTGGAAATGGTGGTCATTCAGGGCTTCATCCGACCCAAAGCTTGCCGGATACCCAATCAGCGTCCCCCACGGCTTGTTGTAGTAGAAAATACCCTTAGGCGTCCCCGCAGCCGTGAAGTAATCCTCAAGCAAGGCCTTTACCTTATCGATAGCCTGCTTTTGGGCGGTTGTGTTCTTGGTTGCATCAGCGATGGCGGAGAGCGTTGAAAGCTTTCCAAGCGCCTTGCCGGTCCAATACGTATCGGCAATGTCGAATTTGTAAGTAGCCGCTTCATCGGTGACATAACGGGACAGGCGCATAGGTTCGGGGATACCGACATCGGGGATGACTGGAAGAACCCCCTGAAACGGCGTCGTGGTTGTAAAGCCATTTCCTTCGGCGAGCTGTATCTCCCCACGGCTGGTCCGGTAGGTCTGTCCGGTGAGTGTGTCTTTAGAGCGCAGCGCCTGATGTGGCAGCAGACAATAAAGCGTTTTTGTGCTCGTGCCTTGCATCGGCTTGGTCGTGATCGCGTAGCGCGATGTGACAACTGACTTGGCCTCGTTGTACTGCCACACAACTTTGGAGTCGGTGACGTGGTTATGTGCGACGGCGGCAAAGCGGGCGATGGTTTCCGCGGAGCGATCAGGTAGCAATGCAACAGAGAAGTAGTCATTGGATGACGTTGCAGTCAGAACCTTTGTCCCGGCCCCTTCCCACTTAGCGCCCGCTGGTGCATAAAGCCCATAGGTCCGGTCGGCGATTTGAACCGTCATCGCGCCCGGATGGCCGGCAACCGGCAACGGAGTAACAGCGTTGGCAAAGGTAAATGTTGGGTTGCCACCGCGGATTCGACCATACACAAATGGCGACCCGTGGCCAAATGTCAGCTTGAGGTTTGCCGTGCTGGTCGCACTTGCATCGCCAAAACAGGCCGTCACAAACCAGTCGCTCCAGCTGTCCACGCGGGCATCCGGAAATTTGGCATTTGCACTGTGACCAATTGTGATGTCATTTGGCGCGCCCATGATGGCGGTGAAGACACCCTCTTTGTTCGCGGTGTAGCCCGTGCCAGGGTAGTAAATGCGAAGTCCTTCGGCGTGTGCCTGGATGCCAAGCGGGTGTGGGAACATCTGGTTGGAAAACTTTTGGAAAACGAGTGAGCTCCACCAGTCGTTCGTTGGGACAGGGCCTTTGACATTTGCTGTGACGAATGGCGTCTCAGCTGGCTCCTTCGCGCCGGCGGGCAGCTTTGTTGTATAGGACCCTGCTCCGGCGGCGATAACATCCTGTGCGCGCAGCGGAGCCGCCACCAGAATCGCTGCGGCAAGAGCATACAGACATCGATAAGAAATTTTCATGGTGTTTGCCTATCGTACCGGAGGCGGGTGAATTGTGTTGAAAGTCCCGACCTGTATAGGCTTTGGCAGTTTTACCGTCAAGCCCGCAGCAGTAATCGCCGCATTCGGGTCGACAAACAGCACAAACGTGTCGACATCATTGCTATGGGAGATTTGATTTCTGATTTTGTTAACAGGGGACAACACGTACTAAGCACTAAGATTCAACCTAAATCGGCTTTGTCAGCTTCACCGTCAGCCCAGCAGTCGTATTCGCAGCATTCGGGTCGCCAAGTAGCACGAACATATCAATTCCCTTGGTACGGGAGCGCTGCTCATACGCAAAGTACAAATTCGTACCGACCTGAGAGCCAATCGCCGACAAGTTGCCCGTTCCATTCTGTGATACTAAGCGCCCGGACAGCGTCCTCAAACTATCAAGACGATACGTCCCGGTAATAATCGTCTGGCGAGTCGTAATCGAACCAAGCACCTGCTGGTTAAATTGACCTCCCATCGTAAAGCCCTTACGCATGAAAAACCCTTGCCCAACTCCCCAGCTCTTCACAGGAAAGCCGCCCTGCCGCCCCTTCGAAAATCCGATGCCTCCACCTTGGAACAACCGCCGAGAGTTCCAGTTAAACCCGCCGCCAAGTATCCGGTCCTCGAAGTACGTCCCAACCGCTTGCTGCCGCCGACCCCCTGATGTGCTGACATTTCCACCAAAACCGTTTTGCAGCTGGACATCCGCCGTGACCCCAAGCGTCTCATAAAAGAAATCACCTGTCGTCAAGCGATCCGCTTTGTCATAGGTGGCATTAACATCGTATGAAAACAGCTTTCCGCTATCGAATTGGTTGCGGAGCCCAATACTGGCTCCATTCGACTTGCGATCCTGATTTGCGAGCAGGCCAAGCGTGCTGATGAAGTCACGTGACAAGGTTGACTGAGTCAACGAATAACGCAGCTTTCCATTGGTCGCACTGCTGAAGTAGCCAGTAAATGCTGACCCACCTTTGTCATCCGAGCCAATCCAAGACTGCGCGCGACTAAAAATCAGATTGTTACGGCGGTCACCTGTCACCCAGCCATAATTGCCATAGGCCTTTGCGGTTCGATTCGCTACGATGCCGTACAAGTTGTCCACCGTCGAGAACACGCCAAAGTCACTGAAGAGACCAACATTCTGCTTCACAGCCAGAACATTTGTGTCGCGGTCGAACTTCCCGGAGCGCATCGATGATGCTAAGAAACCCACGGATGTATTACCTTGACGGCCGACGACTTTTGTTCCGACATCGAAGTTGGTGATGCGCTGCGAGTAGAACAGCTCCGGGTCCGGCAGAAACTCAGCACCTTCGGAAAAGAATGGGCGCTGATCCGGGATGTACTGCTCATTGTACGAGAAGTTGACCTTTGCAACCTGCTGTTCGACGGTTTGGAAGCCCGGATTTACTGACAACAATCCTGTTAATGTTGGAGAGAATGGCAGCTTGACGTTGAGCCCCTGCATTGCCGAACCGCCATCTTTGTCCGCCGTAGCAATTGTAAATGGCAGAACCACCGGCTTTGGACGGTCATCCGGGATCGGCTGCTTCAGCCGAAAGTCGGCCATAAACTGCGGTACAGCGCTCGGCGTTTGCCCTTCGGGCGGCAGTGCGGGCCAGACGCCAGGATTTGGTTCGCGCGCCATCGCACGCAAAAACAGCAAGCCGATGGCCTTCGTATTTGGTTGATGGCGCATCAACTTGAACGGGATGGACATCTCGCAAACCCAGCCATCCGCGACGCGTTTACTGGATGCAAACCAGTTTCCTGACCACGTGATGTTACCGGCGGTCCCGCTCTCAAGACGCTCGAGCTGGGTTCCAAGCGGGTTTACTGCAAAGGTGGATGCCCCTCGATGCAAATGCTGGCTGTCGATAATAACCGTGACGTGGTCATCGCCATCGACTGCGCTCGAACCTCGCTGCGTCTCACTCGCGCGGATTTTGTCGGGTTCTTGATCGTGACAATAGAACGCGATGTAGAGGTTTTTGCCATCCGTGGTGACCCAGGTCTCAGTCTGTTGAGAAAACGCTGCAGAGCCCGTAAACCGTACATAGTCTCCACCGCGAAGCGCTCCCTTCCATGCATCATCCGTGAGATCACCATCGATTTTTGGAGGCGTGGGCGTTGTTGGGATATCAAAGACTGGACGGTCTGCTGCGATGGCTGGTGACATCCCAAGGGTCATTCCAACAAGCAGCTGAAGTACAACCGCCCTGGAATTAGTCTGCATTACGAACCTTTTTCCCATTCAGCAGCGTGCCAATAAACGTGTAGCGAACTCCCACTTGGTAGACCCCAAGCAGGACTCCCGTTGCGCCAAGCGCCACGATGAGCAGCTTAAGTGCTACCGGGATACCCATATTTATGAGGATGTGCTGGAGGAAAACCACGACGATGATGTGGAAGATGTACACAAAGTACGATGCATCCGAGAGATAGCGGACAAGCGGTGATTCTCCACTAAGCTCTGCCCGGAAGAAGCCAATCAGGCCAAAGATGCTAAGCCACGCATAGAAGCCTTGTACAACACCGCCGATGAGCAGGCCTCCCGTGTCCCGAGCACTGAGTAATACCAGAGCGAGTGGGAAACATACGGCATTTGCGATGATGAGCTCAGCAATCCAGCTCTTTGTAGGCACGGCATCCATGGTGCCAGCCTTGTAAATCAACGCCCCCATCAGGAAGAAGAAAAGATAGTAGATGAAGACATGCGGCATCGGAAGCAGCGCAATACTTGTATCCGGGCCAACCACGGGCGCGAAAAGCCCCTGAAAACTCTGGAAGATGGCTGTTGGGACCACGAGGATTGCGATACGCCAGGGCTTACCAAGCCACGCGAT
>CAZSGJ010000093.1:0-4731 GCA_964606305.1 uncultured Armatimonadia bacterium | reverse complement strand
CGCTGGAGCAGCATCAGCGTAAAGAAGCCGCTGATGACGAAGAACAGCTGCATCCGAAACCCGTGGATGCCAAGCAGAATCAAGCCAACCCAGTCTGCCGCCGCCGGGTCGTGGCTTCCCCATGGAACATTCGGGATGTAAGCCATCGATGCGTGCAAAACGACACCGAGGAACATCGCGTATGCGCGAAGGGCATCCAGAAAGTGATATCGCGGGGATGGCACCTTGGTCGACAACGGCGCCTCGGTATCAGTTGACATTTGGAACAGCCATTCCCTGCGCGAACGCGGTGATCATGCTGGTGATGTCCTTTGTCCGCTCATGAATCACCCAGTGGGTGCCATCAGGGATACGTCGCACAGTGAGCTGCTTGACGTACTTGTCAAGTCCATCAATATTGCCTGGCAGCAGTGCGGTATCAATCATCCCCCAAATCACAAGCGTTGGGACATTGATGTGGATAGCTTCCGTAGTCCCAAACGCGCCATCCGCCGGGTTCACTTTCGATCCGACTGACAGTGGCGGACCGACTTTGTTCGCACGGTAGTAGTTCAGACCACCGGTCAGTGCGCCGGGCTGCGTCCAGGCTGCGATGTAGGCATCCTTATCCTCAGGCGTGTAGGGTGGTTTGCGTTTGCGTGCACTCAGAATCGACATCACAAGTGCCGCACAATTGTCCTTTAGCAGCGTTTCTTCAGCACCGGGCGATTTGAAGAAGGTCATATAGGAGCTTGCAGCCTGCTGCTTTGGATTCGTTGCGAGTTCTCGTGCAAATACGGTGGGGTGTGGTGCATTGATGATGACCAGTTTTTCGAGGAGCTCTGGATGAGCACCGGCGAAGGCCCACGCGACGGCGCCGCCCCAATCATGCGCCACAAGAATAGCCTTGCGCCCGCGGCCGAGCGTTTGGATAACGCCGCGGACATCCGCGATCAGCTCAGGCATGCGGTAGGCGCTTAAATCCTTGGGCTTATCGGATGTGTTGTAGCCACGCATATCGATGGCAACCGCTTCAAAGCCAGCCTTTGCGACAGCTGGCAGGACATCGTTCCACGCATACCAAAACTCTGGAAAGCCGTGCAAAAAGAGGACAAGCGGGCCTCTTCCGGTCGATACATGATGGAGCTTGATTCCATTGACACTGACAAAGCCATGGGTAAGCGCTTGCGTTTGGTTCATACGGACAGCCCCTCCCGGAGGCAAAACAGTGCAGAAGCAATCCACCGCTACATGAAAGCAAAGGAAGCCCACGCTCCTCTTCAAAACTGACCACTTGGTCAGTTATTTACTAACAGTGTACAGTAAGTCATATATTGGCGAATGATTCCATCCAACGATGGCTACAACGGGTAAATCGCAGCCTGAATGAATGAACGTGCTTCGCGGGCATACGCTGACAGATCCGCAGATGGATTATCCCGCAGCGTGTAGCTCGCGACATCAATCAGCGTGCGAATCATCTTCGCAACCTCGCCGGCATCGAATGCGCGGAACACCCCTTCCCGCTGTCCAAATTCGAGGATGTTCTTAATGTCTTCTGTGGATGATTTATGTGCGCCATCGGCAATCCGGGATGCCGCATGGCCATCCGCAAGGATTAGCAGCAACGCAATCACATAGTCACGCCTCGCGCTGATAAAGGCAAAGCTCTCAGAAATGTAGACATCCAGCAAACCTTGAGGTGTTGTTTCTGCGCGCACCGGGGTGCCAATCTCAATGTCCGCAAGTGCATAAACATGCTTTAGAACTTCTTCGATAAGTGTGTCTTTGCTGCCGAAGTGATACAGAATCACCCCTTTGCTGACGCCAGCCTCACGCGCAATCATCGCGAGACTCGATGCGCTGTAGCCATTCTTAGCGATGCAGCCCGCCGTTGCCCCGATGATTTGGGAACGGCGGGCTCGCTCGATGGCGGTCAGCTGCGGAGCAGCGTCAGACATGTGGCTCCCGGTACAGCGAGACAGCAGACAGACATGGACAAGCGCTAGCCTTCACTGAAATGCGAACTGCATCCGTCACAACGGGCGTTCCACGGAGAATCCGCTGCGCGGATATCTGGAAGCCGTCTACCCACGGTACCCACTTGCCGTCCACACGCACATCTACCAAAAATTGGTCCACACGCTGCCCAAGCTCGATGTGTTCCACTAGTTTGATTACTGAAATCTCACGCAGCTTTGGAAGCGTGACCACAAGCTCGGCATCCTTGACCGCGTCATCGGTTGCCCAGTAGCTTCCATCTTTGCCATCGGTGACATTGTATGCTGCAAACTGCCTTGAACCACCACGCTCATTGGATGCGGTGACCTTTGCCCCACGCGCGATGTCTTCCGCCATCATCGCAGTCAAGTGCCGATTGAACTTCTGGAGATGCAGGACATCGATTTCCGGAAGCACGCCGCGGCGATCCGGTGGGAGGTTCAGAATGAGGTTCGCACCCCGTCCGATACTGTCAAACCAGATTTGTGTCAGGCGTTTCTCGTCTTTTGCGACATTGTCCTGATTCGGATGCCAGAACCAGCCCGGGCGGATACTGACATCCACTTCGGCTGGAATCCACGCTGCGCCATCACGGTCGCCGCGCATCAGGTGCTCACCTTCCGCATGCCCGGGCCAAATGTCATCCGGCTTGATGGTTGCCCAGCATGGATTTCCCGCATAGCCCGATTCATTGCCAACCCAGCGGCAGTCCGGTCCGCCATCCGAGAACATACACGCATCCGGCTGCAGCTCACGGACCATCGCCCGCGTCGTCGGCCAGTCGTAATACGTCTTGTTATCAATCGTCCGGGTTTCACGGGCACCGCCGTAGTAGCCATCCCCGCCGTTTGCGCCATCAAACCAGACCTCAAAAATCGGCCCGTACTGCGTCAAAAGCTCACGCAGCTGGTTGCGGTAGTAAGCCAGATATTCGGGCCGGCCATAGTCCTTGTGGTTGCGGTCCCATGGCGAGAGGTAAACACCGAAGGCGATTTTGTGGCGCCGGCATGCATCCGAAAACTCGCGGACCATGTCTCCTTTGCCGCCCTTCCACGGGCTCTTCTTAATGGAATGCTCGGTGTACTTGCTTGGCCAGAGGCAGAAACCATCGTGATGCTTTGCGGTAAGAACCAGCCCGGTCAGGCCGCCATCTTTTGCGGCGCGGACGATGCTGTCGGCATCAAATCCGGATGGATTGAAGAGCGTCGGGCTCTCATCTCCATAGCCCCACTCTTTATCGGTAAAGGTGTTGATGGTGAAGTGGACGAAGGCGTACATCCCACGCTTCTGCCAGGTGAGCTGACGGGGCGTTGGCAGGGGTCCAAAGGGTTTTGGGGCATCAACAGGCATAGAAAAATCCTTCCGGCAACAACGATGGTGCTGGATAGGATTCTACCGGAGAGATGGTTTCAATATCCCGGTATAGAAATTGATACGTCGATGCGAATTACACTAGCTGAGGATGGTTTTTTGTATTTACGAAGAAATTTTGACGTATATGCGGCGAGCGTCCCTGTCAGAAAATGTGACCAAGAAGCGGCGGTGCGCGAAAGGATTCTACCGGAGAGATGGTTTCGACATCCCGGTTTAGAAATTGATCCGTCGATGCGAATTACACTAGCTGAGGATGGCTTTTTGTATTTACGAAGAAATTCGTGACGTATTTGCGGCGAGAATCCCTGTCTGAAAGCGTGCCAAATACGCAGTGGTGCGCGATAGGAGTCTACCGGAGAGATGGTTTCGATAACCCGATTTAGATATTGATACGTCGATGCGAATTAGACTAGCTGAGGATGGTTTTTGTATTAACGAAGAAATTCGTGACGTATTTGCGGCGAGCGTCCCTATCAGAAAATCTAATCTAGAAACGATGGTGCTAGATTGGATTCTACCGGAGAGAGCATGTATGCGTCCCGTGGATGGCGGCTTATGCAGCCTTACGTAATGGAAGATAGGACTTGCTTGTCGGTGCGCCAGTTGAAACAGTTGCGAGCACATAGCCAGGTTGCTGGCGTGATACGACACCACGAATGCTTGCATTTGGTGAGCAGTACTCTGCACCGCGGGCAATCTGCTGGCTGACATTTTGTCCGGGTTTTGCCTTAATGCTGATGACAATAAGGTGATCGTGGTCAGCACCAAAAGCATGCTCGGCGAGCTTGAGGAAGTCGACATCGAAGACGGCATCCGGGAGAATCACTACCGCTTGCAACATCCCGTACTTACGCCGCATCAAACGCGCAGCAAGCATAAATCCATGCTGAAGCGCCTCGGCGGCTACGTTGACATCCGCTGTATTCTCATCCAATGCCAACACAAAGGCATCATCACAAACCGGGTCGGAGTCTTTTAGTAAGCGGGAACGCAGCGAGGTGAACATAATGCTTTATTCATCTGCAAGAATGATGCCAAGTAAAAGAAAAAACATCCTGCCGAATCGTCTTCGACAGGATGTTTTTGCTATCAGCGCTTAGGACCGAACTTCTTTGGTCCTCGTGAGCCGCCGCCAGGTCCGGGACCACCGAACTTGCGGAAGCCGCCACCACCGGATGCTCCGCCTGGGCGGGCTGGCCGGTCGCCAAAGTCCTTACGTGGTGGCCGGTCACCAAAGCTCGGGCGAGCGGGTCGGTCACCAAAGGATGGCCGTGCAGGGCGATCACCGAAGTCGCGGCGCGGTCCACGATCTTCACCGCCACCAAAGTCACGACGCGGAGGTCGATCACCGAAGTCACGGCGTGGGCCGCGGTCTTC
>CAZSGJ010000092.1:0-9929 GCA_964606305.1 uncultured Armatimonadia bacterium | reverse complement strand
ATCTCTCCACAACAATCCACCGTCCTCAACGGACATGTAGGAATATCATGTGGATACGGCGCATGCAAGGAATGTGGGCTAAATGGCTTGCTCCAGTATGCGATTTCAGGATAGGGTTCGCATGTAGAAGAGTGGAGGTTGAGATGTCAATAAAGCGAAGAGCGATTGTTCTTACGGGATTGGGATTGGTAATGAGCCTGCAGCTTGCTGCATCGGCCAATCCGGCAATTCAAACCAGTACCAGAGAAACCGACGTTATTTATCGTAAAAAGCAAGGTGTTGCGCTCACCATGGATGTCTTTCGTCCGGCGAAACCTAACGGGGCGGCAATCCTATGGATGGTTTCCGGTGGCTGGGTCTCAAGCCATGATGCCATAAATCCAGGTTATGCAAAGCCCTTTACGGATGCAGGCTACACCTTCATTCAGGTTGTCCACGGGGCAACGCCGCGCTACAAGGTCGATGAAATCGTTGAGGACATTCACCGTGCTGTGCGCTTTGTTCGATTCAATGCAAAGCGCTTTAACATAGACCCGAACCGTATCGGTATCTCCGGCGGCTCCGCTGGAGGGCACCTGTCGATCATGATGGGGGGGTTTGGAACGGCTGGAGATCCCAAGGCGGCTGACCCGATTGAGCGCGAAAGCAGCAAGGTTCAGGCAGTTGCTTGTTTTTACCCGCCGACCGACCTGATGAACTATGGCAAAGAAGGCTCCAGAGCGATTGATATCCCGATGTTGAAGTCTTATTGGCCAGCATTTGGTGTGTCGGACACAACTCCGGCAGCGGATCGTGACAAGATTGCCGCCAGGATTTCTCCAATCATGGGCAACCTGAAGGATGTGCCTCCAACGCTGATTGTTCATGGGACAGCGGACTTACTGGTCCCGATACAACAATCGGAGCGCTACGTTTCGGCGCTGAAGGCCGCTGGTCGCACTGCACAGCTAGAGGTTCGACCTGGAAAAGGACATGGCTGGCCGGGTATGGAAGCGGAACTCGGGCTATTTCTGACCTGGTTTGCCAAACATCTGCCTGCCAAGTAGGTGACAATGTCCAACATGCCCCCGGGTCGATTCGGGGGCATTCGTGATGTCAGCTATTCAGTCATCCAACGTAGCCCGTGGGCGCTTGGATGACGTCTGGTGCTTTGAGTGTTCGCTCTGTGAAAGACCAGGATGCAAGTCAAGCGGACAATGGACGCTTGTGTACATCGGGTCCATTTGGTCACCCCAGCCGGATGCGCCATTGTTTGCATGACAAACTAAGCAGGTTCCCGGTTTACAGCAACCGGATGCACCCCGAGATACCCCTGACAGCGACGCTCACGAATTAGACAGGATGCCTAACGCTTAGGCATCCAACCCGATCCGATGTTCGGCGGCTACAAATGTCAGCCGTGGAAGATTGACCCAGCCATACTGAACGGCACGCACAATCATTTCGGTTTGGCAGCTCACCCCCATCTTCATTCGCACATTGGACAAATGCTTACGAAATGTACTGAGAGAGCATCCAAGTTTTGCCGCCAACAAGACTGGAGGAGCAGCCGGCTGTTCTGTCAATAAATGTAATACAGCATGCTCCCGAGACGTCAAAGGACAGCCATTTCCACTGATTTCGCCTGTATTCAAAACATGTCTCCTGAGTCGGGCTAGCGAAACGGAGAAATTGTCCCGATTTCCGCCCGGTTTTATGGCGGAAATAATAAAAAACGGCCATTACATGGCCGTTTCAACGCAATTTACATAGTTTGTAATGGTAGCGAAAATCCCTCAATTCCCGCCCATTTCCGGCTAACGATACCAAGAGATTAGCCTATGTGCAAGATTCCGTAACAGACTTTTCCACTCTTGCTCCCAACAATGTTTGTAATGGTAAGCGCATCAAGAATTCCACTCCACTTTGTTGCCTTAACAACCACACGCTTACGTGCCACACGCATCGCCTCAGCCAACGTAACATCCGTCAATGGAGCATGCTCACCCAATGTACGCAATATGGACATCGTCCAGTCATCCCCGACCTGATGTTCAAAAAACGGGTCAAAGCAAATCACATCGTAGGCATCGTCAGAGCACTGTCGCAGATAATCAAGGTGATGGCCAAGATGTACGACCTCTATCCTGCGCATGACTGCGTTTATCTTTCTGTTCTGGGTTTCAAGGGTTGCCAGCCCACGGGATACAACAAGGCCAAGTTCCGGACAGGCTTCCACACCGTGCACATAACCTGTCTCACCAACCGCGTGGGCACACAGCAACGCCTCACCACCGTACCCCAATGTGGCATCCAGTACGCGGTCCCCTTCCTCCAGCGCACACGCCTCCAAAAGATGATCCACCTGCCCGCGCATGTAGTTGCCCAGACGGACATAGCCCATATTCGGATGATAATGCAGCTGACCACCATCCCTGTCGACCAACAACCAACGATCCGCCTGCACAACTAAGAAACGCTGTACACTCTCGTCCATCGCGAACATCGCGTCCATCTTGCGACTCCGCCGTACGTAAAATGGTAAGCCCAGCGCATCCGCTACACTCCGCGCATGCTCTACCTCGTCTTTGCGACTCTTTAGTGCACAGGTCACTCCAAACCCCGGCACCGGTGTCCAACACTTCGGGATTCCAATCATCTGCCACTTCCATCTATCATCAGGCTCGATGTACTGACACTCCGGGATGTTCCATCCGTCAACGTGACCACCGCATGACCGAGTCCGGCAAGCCGTACGACCGATACATTTCCAAATGTCGGATGCGCACGCCAATATCCACCTGAATGTCGGGCATTCCAGTCATCCAGTAACTCGGTCGTCAGAGAGCGTTTTGCGAGATAACCGTCCACGGTTGAGATGACGTGACCAGCCACTTTTCGCGGTACGTCGGACGCGCTTTCGAGAACGAGCGCACCTGCAGCAACGCCATCCGAAAGTTCAGGTGGTCCCGCGACATTAATGCCAACACCAACCACATAAACTGCGCTTCCGAAGACATCCCACTGCTCCACCAAAACGCCTGCAACCTTTTCTCCATTACGGAGGATGTCATTCGGAAACTTAATGGCTAGACCGATATCGCCGCATATCGATGCTGCAGCATCGAACGCAGCCACGCCCGCCAGCAGCGGGACAGCCTCAGGTGATAACCCCTCGGAAACAGGAATAAGGAACGACATCAGACACGCCGTGCCAGCGTTAGCCCACGACGCCCCGCGACGCCCCCTACCACCCGTCTGAACCCCTGCGAGGACAACTGTGCCGAGAGGATAACCATCACGCAGGTAATCCCGGATGACATCCATGGTCGATGTCACTTCATCCAGCTCAATCCAGACTCTCTGCATATCCTCTTAAACCACTCAGATGCCATCGTCGCCACCAGTACGGGCATCCGTAAGCTCATGAAGTCGGTTGCCGGATATTGTTCGTTGGTGATTTGACCAAATGATAGATCGCATCGCCCCGATAGACACGGAATCACAGATTCCGTACGTATCAGTAAGCTAACGGGCCCTAGAAAAACGTTTTTGATACCAAACAATTAGAAAAACCCCAACCGCGGCAATCCGGGGTTGGGGTGGACTTTTCAGCTGCTCGACTATGCGCCGAGACCACCTCCGCTCGCCCGAGGAGGATTCTCAAGTCGCCAGGCACGCCTGGATGCAACCAGCTCATCGGTCTTCAGCGCCGAAATCGGATCCCTCGGCAGACCAACTTCCTCACGGGCATCCGCAAGAATCCCGCGAACATCCGTTTCGTATGCATCCCGAAGGACGTTATGCGCTCCCATCACATCGCCGGCTAGCTGATACGCCCGCAGAGCATCCCGGTCGACCAAAAGCGCCTTTGCATACGCGATCTGAACATTCTGAACAGACAGGACCATGGCTTCAATCTTTTTCTCGATGACATGGGACTGGTCAAGCATGTACGCAACCGGAGCCGCAGTATTTCCATCGTTGCCATTGATTAGCTCGTGGAATATCAGGAATAGCTGGAATGGATTCGCCGAGCCGACAATCAGGTCATCATCCGCATAGCGCCGATCATTGAAGTGGAAACCGCCTAGGCGACCTTCATCGAGAAGGGTTGCGACGATATCTTCAATGTTTGTGTAGTGTCCATGATGCCCGGTGTCCACGAGGACCTTCGCATGTTGTCCGAGGTGCTGGCACACCAGCAGGCTGGCTCCCCAATCCGAGAGGTCCGTCGTGTAGAAAGCAGGCTCGAAGAGTTTGTATTCGATGAGCATCTCGACGCCAGCGGGCAGCGCTGCATAGCCTTGAGCGAGCGAGTCCTTCAAGCGATGTCTTCGCGACCGAAGGTCATCCTGTCCAGGATAGTTAGTGCCATCCGCAAGCCACACAGCAACCTGCTTTGAGCCTACGATTCCAGCTATCTCAGCGCATTCAACAAGGTGTGCAACGGCCTTTGCACGCACCGCAGGGTCGCTGTTGCAAACGCTTCCAAGTTTGTACGCCTGATCCTGAAAGAGGTTTGGATTAATGGCACCGAGAGTTACTCCGTGCTCTTTGGCAAAGTCGGCAATCGTCGTCCAGTCGCCTCCCGCTGGCGGGAGGTCCCATGGGATGTGGAGCGCAACGGATGGCGCGGCTCCCGTAAGTCGGTGAACGCTGCTGGCATCCTCAATTTTTTCAAAAACATCCCGAGCGGCTCCAGCCTCTGGAAAAGCCCCAAAGCGGGTCCCTGCATTTGCAAATCCCCAGCTTGGCAGCTCAATCGGTAACCCACGGACCGCAGCACGAACCGCTGCATGCGACATCGCCATAATTTTCTCTTACCCTCGTATCTCGAACCCGACAGGCACCGTCGGTTGCAATGTACTCTGTTTCGGCATCGGGCTGTGAACTTCCTAGCACTGAACCCCGGAGTCGGTGTAAGAATACGGCATATGATGCCCTTACCGGTCGCATGGACGAATCCCCGCATTGCTCAACCGCAGCAACGCCTCTGGACCCGCTGGTGGTGGCTGGGCTCAGCGATTACAGAAAAAGACATCACCGTGGAGCTGACTGCCCTTCGTAACGCAGGCTTTGGCGGGGTCGAGATTTCTCCCATCTACGCTCCGGATGATCCGGGCAACACGCCAGCAGACTACCTTTCCCCCCTTTTTGTTCAGCGCTTCCGGCACGCGGTGCGCACAGCGCGAGCGAACAACATGGATGTCGATTGCATCCTCGGAACAGGCTGGCCATACGGTGGACCTTGGATTGACAACAACCACCGGGCGACAGGCTTGACCATCGTTCCGGCCAGTCAATCCAGGCGTCAAGAAGGTGCAAGGGTCATCAGTCAAAATCGTGACCTTGTAGCGCTTGCAGTCCCGACGCGGCAGCAGGTGAAGCGCTCAGGACCGGGCGGCGCCGGGAATGTTGTGGACCCTTTCAGTCGGGATGCTACGACGGTATTTCTAAAGCCAATCGATGACTTTTTCAACCGTCTAGGATCTGATAAACCGCGTGCGGTCTTCAATGATTCCTGGGAAGTCTACGGCGCGACGACGACGCCAAGTATTGAGGCATCCTTTGAACGAGCCGCGGGATATCCATTCGCCGATACGCTGGCATCCCTGGTCGCAAAGCCAACATCCCCAAATGCCAAAGCCCAACGCAGCGACTACGCGGCTCATATTGAGGCACTAACACATTCCGAATTTCTATCGCCATGGTCGATGTTCACGCACTCGCACAAAGCAAAAACCCGCTTGCAGGCGCACGGCTCACCTGGAAATCTGCTAGATTTTTATGCGGCAGCAGATATCCCGGAAGCCGAGCAGTTTGGATGCGGACCGCTGGTTCTCTCCGGGCGAGAGCCGCTAGTCACAATTCCTAAGCCCGTCAGCCACGAAGTCGCGGTTGAAGAAATGTTCATCTGTACGCTTGCATCAAGTGCGGCGCAGCTCACGGGAAAGCCACTGGTAAGCGCTGAAGCTTTTACATGGCTGGGCGAACACGGAGCGACGCCGCTTGATCACATCCGTGCTGAAGTTGATGAGCTCTTCCTCGCCGGCATCAACCACATTTTCTGCCACGGGACCGCGGCAAGCCCTGCGGATGTCCCTTGGCCGGGCTGGATGTTTTATGCATCCAACCACTTCGGGCCGACAAACCCTTGGTTTGCGCACCTAAAGCCCCTTACCGATTATGTTGCGCGGTCTCAATCGCTCCTCCAAGGTTCGACCATTGATGGCGATGCTCTGGTTTACTTTCCTGTGTGGGATGACCGCGGCAATGTTGGACAAGCAAGCCCGGTCACAACGTACACCCTTCATGGGACTGCGGAGTGGCTGCGAACCGGGATGCCTGGTCTCTCAATGCTGGTCCAGCAGTGGTTCCGGGATGGTTCCCAAATATCGCTATTCTCCGACAGCCTCGTCGAGCAGGTGAAGATTGGTGCCGGTGGACAGCTGATGTCATATGGCTCGACGTGGAAGTGCATCGTTATTCCAGAGTGCACAACAATGCCAGAAACCACGTTGGAGCGACTTACCGTGCTGGCGAGGGCGGGAGCCCATGTCATTTTCATCGGCAACACCCCAACCAAAGTCCCCGGCTTCCACCAGAGTGAAGTACGTCAGAAGGTGTTCGACCGTATTTGGTCAGAGATTCTTGCGGCTGCGCCGGTCAAAGCGCTCAACACGGCTAAGTCATTCCAATGTGGTCGTGGTCGCATAACGCTGGCAAGTGATTGGAGTGCTGCTCGCGCAGCCGGTGGCTGGATAAAGGAACCGCTTGCATCAAATGCCCTGGGCATCCGTCGCACCAGAATCGGAACCACACCGGCACACTTCATTGTTAATCGGGCGAATGGTACGAACCAGTCCTACATAACTGTTGCACATTCGGGTCCTCGCCCACGGACAGCGAGTGTTCTCGACCCGCGTACTGGCAAAAAGGTAATCGCGCCAGTCGTGTCTCACACGGCTACCAGCATCTCACTGAACGCAGACTTGCCTGCAGACTCAGTTAGGTTCATCGTCTGGGACAATCCAAAGATGCCGCCACCTGTTGGAATAGCGAGCACCGTTCGGATGCACCCCTTAAAAATCGACGCTTGGGATGTCAATCCCGGCCCAGGCTCCGTGATTCCGGAGACTAAGAAATTAACCACACTTGGCAACTGGTGCGATTGGTCACCAGCATGGAGAGCATTCTCTGGTCGTGCAACCTATAAGACATCGGTTAGTGCAACGCCCGGCAAGAAAGTAATGATCAATCTGGGTGATGTCCGCCACAGCGCTAGGATTCTCTGGAATGGACGTGAAATCTCCACCCTGATTTCAGCACCGTTCATTCTGACGATTGCCGGGTCGCGTGTGAAATCGACCAACGTGCTCGAAGTGGAAGTCGCAAACCTCATGTTGAACGGACTTATTGGCTGCGAAAAATCAGGTAAGAAGTGGCAGAAATTCTTTTTTGTTGGAATCGATTACAAGCCATTCACGGCCACCAGCCACAACGAGCTTCCAAGCGGACTCCTTGGCCCGGTTGTTGTAACGCAGGAGATTTAGTCAATGCAGTATCGCTCTTTAGGACGTACCGGCGTACAAGTCAGTTGTCTGTGCCTGGGCACGATGAATTTTGGGGATGACTGTAGCGAACAGGACTCCATTCGAATGGTTCATCAGGCGCTGGATGATGGGATTAACTTTATCGATACCGCCGATGTTTATTCGCAGGGCATCGCTGAAGAAATAACGGGTAAGGCGCTACAGGGAGCAAAGCGTGCCCAAGCTGTACTTGCAACAAAGGTTTACAACCGAATGGGCGATGGCATCAACGCATGGGGAAGCCACCGCAGCCACATCATTGAGGGATGTCATGCATCCCTAAAACGCCTCGGCACCGACTATATCGACCTCTATCAGCTCCACCGCCCACACCCGGATGTCCCCATCGATGAGACGCTACGTGCCCTGGATGACCTTATCCGCGCAGGGAAAGTCCGCTATATCGGGACATCCACCTTTGCCGCGTGGCAGGTTACGGAAGCTCTATGGGCATCAAAGGAGCTTGGCCTTAACCGCTTCGTCACGGAACAACCACCCTACAATCTGCTGGACAGACGGATAGAGCGCGAACTGATCCCGATGTGTCAGACGTTTGGAATTGGCATCCTGCCGTGGGCGCCGCTGGCTGGCGGACTGCTGACCGGAAAATATAAGGCTGGACGTGAGCGACCATCGGATGCGCGGTATGCATCCCGAACGGCGCCAATGAACCGTGACCACGAGGCGGCCCTGCTAAAAGTACAGGAATTTGTTGACTGGTGCGAAGCTGAGGGGCTGGCACCAGCAAATGTCGCCCTTGCCTGGGTGAACCAGCAACCAGGAGTGACCAGCACGATCATCGGTCCTAAATCGATGCAACAGTACTCGGCCTATCTGAGCGCCGCGGAGCTGACGCTGACGCCAGTGCAGCTGCAGGCAATCGATGCCATCTTTCCGCCTGGCACCCACATCAGCAACTACTACAGTGCCAACTTTGGACCAAATGCACGATGGTAGCCGCAGGATACGGTAAGGCGTACCGGGGATGCCGGCGGGCAGAGTAGAATGCAAGCAGAGGACTAAGTGTGCGCAATAACGTCGTAAACATGCGGGGGCAGTTCCAGGCAGCGGGGACACCCATTACCTACATCATCATTGCAGGGAATGTACTGACATTTCTTGCATCCTTTGTAGGCATGGGAAGTGGTTTTTCTCCATTATTCCTGGCCGCGACATCGATGACATTTCCGACGTTGCCAATCACAGCCATTACGTGGCCATTGGTGTCGACCACCGATCCGATTGGCTTATTCTTCGGCGTGATGTGGGCCCTTTGGGTTTGTGGAAGCCTTGAGCGGAGCTGGGGCAGCCAGGTGTTTGCATGGTTTGTTGTCGCTCTCAGCGCAATCACGACGCTAGCCTGCTGGGGGCTCGGCGCATTGCTTCACGCGCCTTTTGGTTTGGCGGGATTGTGGATGGGACTTGCCGCGCCTACCGTGGCCTGGTGCTATATCAACCGACGCGAAAAAGTCTCGATTTACTTCATCTTCCAAATCCCTGCCCCGTGGCTCGGCGCCATCACTGTGGCAAGCTTTGTGTATCAAGTCGCTGTAACAGGCGGAACGCCTCTCATGGGAATCGCTGGGCTCATTTCTCCTGCACTCGCCTACTGGTACGCAAGCGGTGGTCGGTTTGCGCTGGGTAAAAAGCCAAGCCCATCCCGATTCGATGGCTTTGTGAATGAGCTAAGGGATGAGAAGTCAGGCAATCCAATCACACGTTTTTTCGATGGCATCCGGAAGAAAAAGCGGGATGCGAAGATAGAGAAAATGTTCAAGAACAGCGGACTGGGTGACGACGATAAGGACAGATGAAACGCCTCAGACCTACGATGGTCTGATTTTAGAGGCAGGGCGCGGGCAGTACTTCGTTCAAACCGTGGATGGTGCCAAAGTCCGCTGCAAGTTACGTGGCAACCTAAAAAAGCGTCTCACGTTCACTGAGACGGCCAACCGTTCACGCCGCGTTGAAAAGGTAAAGAAGCTGCAGGAAACCGATCCATGCGCCGTCGGTGACCGCGTTGCGATTGCCATTGACTTTACGAGCGGCGAAGGCGTTATCGAACACGTCTATGAACGCCGTGGCATTCTTGCCCGGCAGAGTGGGAATGAGCGCGAGCGTCAAACGCTTGTCGCAAATCTTGAGCTGGCGGTCATCGTCTTTGCTGTCGCGGAACCCCGCTTGGACCCGTTCAAGCTCGACCGCTTTCTGGTGCTTGCCGAAGACAATGACCTCGAATGCGTTATTGTTGTCAACAAGTGCGATCTTCCCCCTGACTCGGATATTGATGCCACCTGCGCCCTCTACGAACGCATTGGATACAAGGTTATCCGCACAAGCAAGCGCACCGGCGAT
>CAZSGJ010000091.1:0-10159 GCA_964606305.1 uncultured Armatimonadia bacterium | reverse complement strand
ATCAGGAAAAGCATTGCTGGCTCGATTCCTATACTGGTTTGCTGAACCCGATTTCGGATGCCCCACGAGTGAAATTGTTACCAGAATTTGCTCAGCGCTGGCCTTTACTCACAGGCGTCCCTTGGGTTCCGGCTATTGGGGATGGCGCAGCCGCGAACATCGGGACCGGGCATTGGCAAGATGGTCGCATCACTGTGACTGTTGGTACATCCGTTGCTGTACGACGTTGTTGCGATGGACGGATGCCAGAGCGTCCAGCTGGCCTTTGGCGCTATCAGCTGGACCGGAAACGTTGGCTGGTCGGAGGTGCATCAAGCAATGGTGGCTCGGTTTGGCAATGGCTTTGTAATCATCTGAAGTTCAACCCCGATGACTTGGCGGATCTCCGAAGTAAACCGCCCACCGTAACTGTGCTTCCGTACTACAGTGGGGAGCGCGCACCGTGGTGGCAGGATCACATGACAGCGTCAATCCACGGTCTTACCGCCGGTACCACGGGTGAAGAAATTGCTCTCGCACACCTTGAAGCCATTGCTATCCACACATCTTGGATTGCAGCCAAGCTCGGAGTCGATGCCAATACAACACTCGCAGCAAGTGGTAATGCGCTGCAACACTCACCCGTGCTCATTCAGTGCATCGCTGATGCCTGCGGCTGCACTGTAGAACAGCAGGAAACCGGTGAGCAGAGTCTCATCGGGGCAGCACGCTGGGCGATGCATACTATCAATAACTATGTACTAACAACTTCTACTGTAAATGTTAGAGATAAAATATCATCAAGTATTAATGGAAGAGAAAGAATGGCTATTATTGCATCACGTATGCAAACCATGCTTTAGATAAACGTACAACAATACTTCGACAATAAAAGGTAACACATACTAACAACTGCCATTAGTAGTCAATAAAAACACATTCAAAATGCATGATTACTGGATGGAGCTGAACAGTGGTTTGGCTGTGATTCTAAAAATCACGGGAGAAGCGATACCGGAGCAGCGCGCTAAACGCATCAAACGCATCTGTCCACTTGATCTTCTTCCCTTGCGCTTCGGTTCTTGCTGAGTACGCAATGGGTACTTCGTGAATGGAATGACCTCTTCGAAGCACCTTCATCGTGATCTCTGGACAAAAATCGAACCGCCGCGCATGCAATGGAACCTGCTTCAGCATTTCGGTACGGAAAACTTTGTAGCACGTCGCCTCATCGGTGATCCGCGCTCCGGGTACGAGGATGTTCGTCGTAATCGTCAGAATGCGATTGGCGAGCCAGTTTGTCAGCTTCATGTTTTCCGGATGTCTGCTCTGTAAAAAACGACTGCCATAGACAACCTGAATCGCTGGTCCTGTGAAGACATCCACTAAACGCACATAGTCCAATGGCTCATACTCGAGGTCGGCATCCTGCACGATAAACAGCTGACCCCGGGCGTGACGGATCGCAGTCATGATTGCCGCCCCCTTGCCCTGATTGACATCGTGCAGGACGACGCGAACACGGCTGTCGGAATTTCCAATCCGGTCTGTCAGAAGCTCACGGCTACCGTCCGTGGAGCCATCATCAACATAGAGAATTTCAAGATCCAGAGGGACACTGAGGATTCGCTTGTGGATTTCCAGCAGAGTGGCAGCCTCGTTGAACACAGGAACTGCAACCGTTAGCAGCGGCCTATTTTCTGGAGTTGGTTGGTCTGTACCGCTCTGTTCCACGGCGCATTGTATCTGCCAGACAACGAAATCGCGGTTGGACAGGTGTTAACCCGGTATGCATCCGTTGTATGATGCACGGCATCAGACAATTACGTCTGGTGGATGTCACCCTCCAGGAGGTTCGCTATGGCGGACGAGCAACTTACAGCCCCCACAAAGACCCCAACCACACGGACATCGCGTACACGTGTGAAGCCTGTTACGCAGGTGCTTGGGATTGATATCGGTGGAACAGGCGTCAAAGGAGCACCCGTTGATGTCACAACAGGTGAGCTTCTCGCAGAGCGCCTCAGAATCGAAACTCCACAACCTGCAACACCGGATGCGGTCGCAGCAGTTGTCGCTGAAATCGCTGCTCATTTCAACTGGACTGGCCCAATTGGTGTCGGCTTCCCAGGCGTTATCAAGGATGGCGTCGTTAAAACGGCAGCAAACGTTGACAAGTCATGGATTGATGTCGATGCATCGAAGCTGATTGCAGCCGCCACCGGAAGCCCAAAGGTCTGTATTGGAAACGATGCCGATGTCGCGGGACTAGCGGAAGTTACATTTGGTGCCGGTAAAGACCATACTGGCTTTGTCATCATGATTACCCTGGGTACCGGGATTGGCTCTGCATTCTTCTTCAACGGAAAGCTCCTCCCGAACATGGAGTTTGGCCATGTCGAAGTCGGTGGAAAAAATGCTGAATCGTGGGCATCCGATGCCGCACGCGAACGAGAAGACCTCAAGTGGGAAAAGTGGGGCAAGCGCGTCGACCGCGTCCTCCACACCATCGAAGACCTTGTATGGCCCGACCTCTTTATCGTCGGCGGTGGCGTTAGCAAAAAGAGCGATAAGTTCTTCCCTTACTTCACGCTCCGGACGCCAATCGTGACGGCTAACTTCCTCAATGATGCCGGCATCGTCGGTGCAGCGCTGCACGCAAAGTGATTCATCTCGAAAAACTTGATCAGGCAAAACACCTTGTTGCCAACAGCGATCTGGATGTCTGGCTGACTTTTGTACGCGAAACAACGGCACTCTGTGATCCGGTTCTGCCGCTGATTTGCGATTTTGGTCTTACCTGGCAGAGTGCATTTGTAGTTACAAAGTCAGGGATGACGTTCGCCGTTGTGGGTAACTACGACGCGGATGCAATACGTCAGCTGGGTGGCTGGAATCAAGTAGTCCCATATGTGCATTCCATCCGTGACCGTCTTCTGGCTGTGTTGGAGCTTTCGATACCAACACATGTAACACAGCCGCGTATCGGGATAAACACCTCCGAGTCGGATGACAAAGCCGATGGCCTGACCCTTGGAATGTACCGTCTCCTGACATCAATACTTGAAGGCACTCGCTTTGAAGGCTGTCTTGTCAGCGCCGCCGATGTTGTTATTCCCCTGCGCTCACAGAAGACGGAATCCGAACTGGATGCGTTAGAAGATGCCATACAGGTCACAGAAGGCATTTTTGAGTGGATGTCATCAACGCTTGTTCAGGTTGGAATGACGGAGCTACAGATTTATCGTGGTGTCCAGAAATTGATTGATGATCGCGGCTACTCGTACGGCTGGGAGCGGGCAGGTAACCCCATTGTCAACTGCGGTCCCGATAGTCAGGCTGGACACGGGCTACCATCCAACCAGATCACACTGAACCCCGGACATATTCTGCATATTGACCTCGGCATCGTAACACGCAACTACTCTAGTGACATCCAGAGATGTTGGTATGTCGGAGCTGTGGTTCCAGACCATATCCAGAGTGCGATGGCGGCCGTCGTGGGTGCCATCGATGCGGCAGCGGCGGTTCTGCGTCCAGGCGTGCAAGGCTGGGTGGTTGATGCGGCAGCGCGTGAGGCAATCACTGCAGCGGGCTACCCGGAGTATATGCATGCAGTCGGGCATCAGGTTGGTCGATTTGCGCACGATGGCGGGACATTACTTGGCCCCCGTTGGGAGCGCTATGGATCCGCGCCGGATGGCATTGTTCAACCCCGGGAAGTTTATACACTTGAGCTTGGGGTAGAGCTTCCAGATGCTGGCGTAGTCAGCATTGAGGAAATGGTTGTCGTCACCGAAAGCGGCTGTGAATTCCTAACCGTGCGACAAACGGAAATGTGGACCCTTCGGCGCTAACAAAACGCCGGTGAGAATTGGAGGGATGTTGACAGCCACATCACCATCCCCCTCCAACGTACACCTGACTGCCGGGCTTTAGACCCACTTACCGGATATTCACGGAACCACCAAGCCGACTACTGAATCGGCCTTGGTAATGCACTTGGCTGGATACGATCCGCCGTGGGCATCAGGCCCGATAGCGACCGGGGTCCCTTCTTGATGTGGAACACTTCCTCATTTGGCGCGTGGTATCCGCTCTCACGTGCAAGCACCTCGGCCCCTTCACGCGTCTTAAGCCATGCAATCCGTTGTGCCAGTGCATCATTTTGCGCGCGAAGCTTCTTACCTTCCTCTTGTTGCTCATGCAAGAGGTTTTGGTAGCGCATTACTATCTTGATTGGCTCTATCGCGGGGCGAACCACAAATAACCCAAAGAAAGCCAATGCCAGAATACCGATCATGCGACGTATCAGGAGGTCCTGAGGATCGCGCCGTAGCGTTCTTGACTTGGTATGCGGTGCTTTGCTGCTTGTGGATTTAGATCGGGTCGCCAATTCGATGTACCTTAATGAGATTGGTAGAACCTGTTACGCCAACAGGTGCTCCAGCGATTATGACAACACAATCGCCATTTGAGCAAACATCATTTGCAACAGCCTGTTCAGCCGCCTGACGAAGGAGGTTATCTGTCGAGTCCACAGGCTCAACCAATATCGTCTCCACACCACGCACAAACGCCATAAAGCGCGCTGTTGAGCGTCGCTCGGTCAATGCAACCACCTTTGCACGCGGTCGAAATTTAGCAACTGCGCGGGCAGTGCTCCCCGTACTGGTACCGCACAAAATGGCTACAGCCCCCATGTCCTCAGCAATCGATGTTGCTGCATCAGACACAGCATCGGTTAGCGAAGCCTTGCCAAATCGTTGATGAGCCAGCGTGAGGGCAGCATCGTAGTCAAACCGTGATTCCGTCGCAACCGCAATCTTCGCCATTGTCTCTACCGCTGCAAACGGAAAGGCTCCCACGGATGTCTCGCCGCTAAGCATCAGTGCATCTGTCCCATCGAGGACGGCATTTGCGATATCGGTGACCTCTGCCCGTGTTGGGCGCGGTCGCTCAATCATCGAGTCCAGCATTTGCGTCGCAGTGATCACAGGCTTACCCGCCCGGTTACACGCGGAAATGATTTCCTTTTGCACAACGGCAAGCTGTTCAAAAGGCATCTCGACACCAAGGTCCCCCCGAGCAACCATAATGCCATCGGAGACTTTGACAATTTCCACCAGCTTGTCAACGGCTTCAGACATCTCTATCTTGGCAATGAGAGGAACTTTGTTCGCCGTGAGCGTCCTTAGTGTGTAAATGTCGGCTGGATCACGAACAAACGACATCGCGATGGCATCCACACCAACCGAGAGGCCAAACCGAGCATCTTCTATATCCTTCTCGCTAAGGCTTGGGACATCGATGCGGACGCCAGGAGCTGATACCCCTTTACGTGACTTAAGGAGGCCATCTGTCGACGCAACCGTGGTTACCCAGCTACCACCGACGGCAGTAACCGTGAACTCCAGGTTGCCATCATCAATCATCAGGCGGTTCCCCACCTTTAGCGCCGTGACCAGCTCCGGAACTGGCAACGGAATTCGCTCGTTTACGACAGACGACAGCGTTGCATCAAAAATGACGGTCTGGCCAGCCGCAACGGGAACACCATCAGCAAGGTCTCCAAGGCGGATTTTGGGTCCACAGAGGTCCTGCATGATGGCAACTTCGCGACCGAGCTTCTTGGATGCTTCACGTACCCACTCAAGTCGCTGTCGCTGGTCTTCTGCCTTACCATGCGAAAAATTGAGACGCGCAACATCCATCCCGCTGGCAATCAGGCGCTCGATAGCATCGAGTGAATCCACCGCCGGACCGAGTGTGCAAACAATCTTTGTGCGGCGGTTGCCGTGGCATGGGGATGCCGATATCGAGCCTGTCATGGTTGATTATAGCGATGCGAAGTGCACCGGTACAATCAACAACCTCATAACATTCAGTTTGTTAAACTAAACCGTCCCGGTATCGACTAATAGGGTCCACGGACGAGGTGGTCGACATTTGAGCGGTACCACGCTTCCAAGCTTGTGTGCAGCTCAGCAGGCAGATTATCGAGTGCGGCGGCGCTGACATTGGAGGCCACCTGATCGGGCCGGCTTGCCCCAGGAATCACGACGGTCACGGCTGGATGATCAAGAATCCACCGCATCGCAAACTGCGCCATGGTCATCCCTTCAGGCACATATGCCTTCAGTGCATCCACCAAGTCGATTGCAGCGTCATACGGAAGCCCTGAGAAGGTCTCGCCAACATTGAACGCTGCGCCATCCCGATTGAAGTTTCGATGATCCTCTTCGCCAAACGTCGTCTGCTTCGTCATTTTGCCTGAAAGCAACCCGGATGCGAGTGGTAGGCGAACAATCAGGGATGTCCCATTTGCCTGTGCTTTGTCAAAGAGTTGCCAGACGGGGCGCTGCCGCAGGACATTGAACAAAATCTGAAGACTGACGAGACCCGGTTGGGCCATGCAGATTTCGGCCTCCTCCATGCTCTCAACACTTGCGCCAAAGCGCTTGATGAGCCCCTCAGCCTGCAGTGTACGGAGGTGATCAAAGACGGTGCCCTCGCGAAGGGCATCCGTTGGGATGCAGTGGAGCTGAACAAGATCGAGGCAGTCCACATTGAGACGTTCACGGCTGGCATTGATGTGCTGTCGCATCGCATCCAGTGTCCAGTTGTCCGGCCAGCCTGGAGGCGAGAACCGTCCCTGTTTGGTCGCGACAAAGATTCCTTGAGGTGCATCCTCAGCCACCCAGCGAGCGATCAGGCGCTCGGAGCGCCCGGCGCCGTACACATCAGCGGTATCAAAAAATGTAACACCCGCAGCATACGCAGACCGAAGAATCGCCAGGGCATCCTCTTCTTCGACGTGTGCCCAGCTGCCACCAATCTGCCAGCAACCAAGACCGACTTCTCCAACCTGGATGCCATCAAATGAACGGGTATGCATATCTCTATCCTTACTTACCTGCAGTGTGCCCGCGCCAATACGCGAGCGTCGTCGAAAGCATTGATGCCAAATCTGCACCTGGTTCCCAGCCCAGCAGCTGCTTTGCCTTTGCGGGATTCCCGATACTGCATGGGACATCCGATGCCCGCATACGGGCCGGATCCAGCTCAACGGTAACAGGAGTGCTCGAAATGTCAATCAGACCATTCAAAAGGTCACGTACAGATACACCGACACCACTCGACACATTTAAAACCGTATAGGGTGCATCGATTTCAAGCATCCGGCAGTAGGCATCCACGACATCCGCAACGGGTAAGAAGTCCCGGAGGGCATCCAGGTTTCCAACCTTAACCACGGGCGGAAGCTCTCCCCGCTCTATACGAGCCAGCTGCTGTGCGAAGGCCGGCACGACAAACTGCGTTGTTTGGAGCGGGCCCGTGTGGTTGAACGAGCGGGAGACAACAATCCTGAGTTTGTCGGATGCAAGCTTAGCTGCCGCATTCTCCATGGCAGCCTTACTGACAGCATAGGCGCCGCTTGGGTTACACGGGAAGGATTCATCCGCCCCGGGGGCACCCGGCGTCGTACCGTAGACATAGCCGCTGGATGCCAGAACTGCCGTAACGGGGTGAGCGAGGCCTTCCAGTGCATTTAGGAGCGACTCGGTTCCACTAGCGTTAATTTTGGCGATACCTTCAGCATCAGTTCCCGCACCACTGGCAAAGCCGGCAAGGTGCACCACATGTGTTGGCTGAACTGCCTCCACGACATCATGAATGGATTGCTGATTCGCAAGGTCCAGAGGAATTGCAGCAAAGCCATCCACGCTGGTACGGGGCGGATCACTGGGCCCACTCGTTCCTACAAGCGTTGCATGCGGATAGGTACGCTCGAGCGTAGGGAGAAGGTGCCTGCCGACGAATCCGCTGGCACCCGTCACCAAAACCTTCATCGTTTACTGCTTATTTACGCGCAGACAGGCGGTCCATGTCTGCATCCACCATCATATTCACAAGCGTCTGGAACGATGTCTGTGGAATCCAGCCAAGAACATTGTTGGCCTTTGCAGGTTGACCGATAAGCAGGTCGACTTCCGCTGGTCGAATAAACCGCGGGTCGATAACCACATACTTTTCCCAATCAAGCCCTACGCGGTCAAACGCCAGCTGCACGAGTTCCTTGACGGTATGCGTCTCACCCGTTGCAACAACGTAGTCATCCGGGGTGTCCTGCTGCAACATCAGCCACATCGCTTGGACATAGTCTCCTGCAAATCCCCAGTCGCGCTGCGCATCGAGGTTGCCCATCCGGAGCTCAGTTGCCAAGCCCAGCTTTATGCGTGCCACGCCATCGGTGACCTTGCGGGTAACGAACTCAAGTCCACGACGCGGAGACTCATGATTGAAGAGGATTCCGCTTGATGCATGGAGGTTGTAGGATTCGCGGTAGTTGACGGTGATGTAGTGACCGTAGACCTTTGCAACGCCATATGGGGACCGTGGGTAAAACGGTGTCTCCTCAGATTGCGGTACTTCGAGGACTTTGCCAAACATCTCGCTCGAGCTTGCCTGATAAAAACGAATCTCAGGGTTGACAGCACGCATCGCCTCTAGAACCTTGGTCACGCCGACAGCTGTAAACTCCGCAGTCAATACCGGCTGCGCCCAGGATGTCGGCACGAATGATTGAGCGGCCAGATTGTAGAGCTCACTTGGGTTGCTCTCCCGGATGACTTGCACAAGGGATGACTGATCGAGGAGGTCGGCTTGGAGGAGGGTGATTTTGCCGCGAAGGTGTTCGATGCGCTCGTAGTTTTCTGTGGATGCCCTTCTGACAACACCAAAAACTTCATAGCCTTCAGAGAGCAGGAGCTCTGCGAGATAGGAACCATCCTGTCCAGTGATACCGGTGATGAGTGCGCGTTTAGCCAACGTGGATTCTCCCTGTGCAGCAGCACATTTGATGGGCATCGCCCTTGGTGCATTCTACAAGCAACACCAGCGAGTTTGCCGTGTCACGTAATACATACCCAATTACACGTGATTGGATTGTATGTGCATTGGCAATGACTAATCTTCGATGAAACGTGTACATTCGGGAGCTCAGTCCTAGGTACCGCTCCAGCGGTCACCAAAGTCTCCCAGACCGGGAATGATGTACTTCACATCATTCAAATGTGAATCGAGTGCTGCAGTGACAATGCGGATATCGGGATACTGCCTCTCAACTTCCGTAACCCCTTCAGGCGCGGCGACAATACACCCCAAAACGATTGTCGTGGCCCCACGTTCAAGACAACGCTGGATTACCTGCGTCGCACTGCCGCCTGTTGCCAGCATCGGGTCCAGAATAACCACAAATGCCCCACATAGGTCACCAATGCGATCCAAGTACCAGTTCGCCTCAGCAGTAACCTCATCCCTTGCAAGCCCCGCATGCATTACTTCAGCATCGGGACAAAGAAGCTCAACGGCGCTGAAAAACGCAAGACCAGCGCGGAGCACGGGGACAACAACCAAGCGCCCAAGTAAACGGCAACCATCTGCTTCTCCCACCGGCGTCACAACACGGACTGCATCCACTGGCAATGTCCTCAGGCATTCAGCAAGGACCATAAGCGCAACTCTCTGCGTTTGCTGACGAAAACCCGTCGTACATGTATCCTTGGCACGAAGGATAGTAAGGGCGGCATCACTGATGGGATGTTTGATTTCATGCAGCATGGTCAAGCGTATCCAGTCCGGTAGGTTGATCGTGGCGGTGAGCCAATGTAATCCAAAGCGCAAGCACAGTTGCAAAAACGCATGTCACAAAAAGAGGGATATAGCCAAGCCCACTGGCAATCAAGGAGCCAATCACGGGCGCAATTGCCCTCGGGATGCTTGTAAGAGCGGAATAAAACGATGAGTAGACACCAATACGCTTCGCGCTCCCGGCAAGCTCCATCACCAGATTCATTGCCACAATGCCAACACCGCTGGCTGAGAGCCCCTGTAACACGAAGACAAGTGTATACCAGCTGGCTGAGCGACATACGATTGCATAAATGGCACAAATAGCCCCTACAACCATCGACCACTTATAGACCTTGAAGTTCCCATACTTATCCGACAAATAGCCCAGATAGAGACTTCCCAGAGATGATGCCAGTAATGTCACGGTTGTGTAGGTTGCGAGGTGACTATCCGTTGCTCCAAGGGACTCACGTCCATATAGGACCAGAAACGGAACCATCATGGATGACAGCACAAACACCAGCTGGCCGGTCGTGAGCTGGCG
>CAZSGJ010000090.1:1318-10337 GCA_964606305.1 uncultured Armatimonadia bacterium | reverse complement strand
CCGGATGCGTGATGAAGTTGGCGTAGAGGTGAGCCTCGATGTGATGCACAGGGATAACCGGAATCCCAAGGGCTTGTCCGAGGGCTTTTGCGGCTGTCACTCCGACGAGCAGCGCACCGAGCAGACCCGGGCGGTTTGTGACACCGATTGCGGTGATGTCCTTAAGGGTCAGGTTAGCTTCAGCAAGCGCCTGTCGAACAACGGGAATGAGGAGCTCAACATGACGCCTGGATGCAAGCTCGGGTACAACACCTCCGTAGTTAGCGTGCTCCTCCATTTGACTTGCCACAACTGTGCAGAGCAATTTGCGACCATCCTGAACGATTGCACAGGCAGTCTCATCGCAGCTGGTCTCGATCCCGAGAACTATCACCGCGTTACCCGCATTACGTTGTTATTGGCACTGCTGTTTTCCAGCCCGGTCGCCAGAGACCAAAGGCGAACTGTGTAACGCCCAGGCGGCAAATCACCCGGGAGCTGTGTCGTAATTGACCACGCCTTTGCTACGCCGGGTTCCAGACGCTCGGCGGAAAGCGCCATGGTAAACATCATCCCTTTGGACCAATGTAGGACAACTTTCCCACTCTCTGAGATGAGCTGCATGTCGATGCGTCCGCCATTGCGAAAGCGCAGAACTTCTGCAGCCTTGCCATCGTTTTTCGCCGTCAGCGTAAGCGTAACGGCGGCTCCGGATGTAGCTGACGTTGGCACATTGGATATAAACGTGAGTTTTGCCTGCATCTGTCTATCGTATCGCTGCAGCTGTAATGCGCACCGGATGTTGAGACCCGCTAATTTGCTTTGTCAACAGCGACTTTGGCTGCCGCCCACCATACGCGGAACTGCGTCGCATTAACATCTGACCAGGGTGTTTCGGATGCACGTTGAAGGGTCTCAATATGTCGCCAGCGCTTGCCAAAACGAACCAGCTGTCTACGCAGTGCCGCTTCGGCATCGAGATCCGCCCAACGTGCAACGTTGACCAGAGTAAAGAAGACATCACCCAGCTCTGCCTCGAACCGGTCACGTGCAGCTGTATCTGATGGATTTGCCAAGAGTGCATCCCACTCAACCATCAACTCACCAAGCTCTTCACGGCACTTATCCCGAAGATCCGATGCATCTGGCCACTCAAAACCAAGCTTCACGGTTCGCTTGCTGACTTCGGATGCAATGGACAACGCTGGAAGCGCCTGTGAGATGCCATCCAAGGCGCTCGCTGTGCTCGCGACTCCCTTTTCTGCCTTCTCAGCGGCCTTTATCGCATTCCAGTTTGCTAGCACCGCCTCTGCATCGTCTGCTTTGACATCACCAAAGATATGCGGATGCCGCCGAATCATTTTTGTGCAGATAGCATCGGCGATATCGCCAAGGGTGAACATCCCACTCTCGCGCCCAAGCTGCGCGTGGAACGCAATCTGGAGAAGAACATCACCGAGCTCATCCACGAGGGCATCGGTGTCATCGGAGTCGATCGCATCCGCGACCTCATACGCTTCTTCGAGGAGGTATTTTCGAAGCGTCTGATGGGACTGTTTAAGATCCCAAGGGCAGCCCGTTTCCGGATCACGAAGGCGCGCCATGATTTCACTAAGGGTGTTTACATCCGCCGGACGTTGCTCGCGCGGCAGTGCCGGGACAAAAATCGATGTCAGGTGATTGACAGGAAGCCGATCGATGCGAACCAGGTCAAGGGCATCCACACGTTCAAGGCCGGGGACGCCTGCGGCCGTGATGACCTTGACGGGCCAGTCATCCGGGAAGCCGGAATCGAGAAGGGCCAGCTTGACATCCGATGCGATCTCCTGATCGTGGACCTGGTACAGGAGGATTGGTCCATCAGTGCCGAGATTTGGATCCGCATAGGGGAGCGCGGTTCGAAGCAAATGTGCATCGACTACATGGAGGTGATCGACGACGGGAGCCTGGATAGCTTCAAGGCAGGCATCGACGAAGGATGGCGCCCCAACAATTTGAACCGCGACATTTTCATCCGCGGCGCGTTCGAGGAGGATACGGACTGTCGTTTCGCCGACGAGGGGGTGACCGGGGACAGCGTAGACAATATCACCGCGGGTGGCGTGCGTACGAAGCACACGCTCAACGATGGCATCATAGGTCTCTTCGAAGGTGCGCCCTGCTTCGTACTCATCATCGAGAGGGATAACGTTAGCTGCACCCCGGGATGCAAAGTGTTCAGCGAGGGGGCCGGTTTCAGTACACGGGTGGCGTTCTGTCCGTAAAAGGATAGGAAGCGAACTCGTTAAAAGCGTATGGGCCTTGGCCGGAAGAGCGTTGACATCCCCCGGACCAAGACCCACACAGTAAATCACGAAGGCTTACTTACCGGTTGGAGCGCCGGCAGGTGCACCGGCAGCTGGCATTCCCGCAGGAGCACCCGTTGCCTGCAGAGGTGCCTGAATCTCGTTAGCGGTTTCCTTGATACCACTCCAGACAGCCGAAACACCGGTATCTTTGGTATCAAACGAAATCGTGCCCTTTTGCTTCAGAATCTGCGTACGGAGGCCGACGTTTGCCGGGTCCATCGCCTTCTGCTGGATCAGGCCGAGGCGGACAAATGCCATTTCCTGATCTGGTGGAAGACTAAATGCTGCGATTTTCTTTTCGACACGAACCCATCCGCGGAACGATTGCGTTGGGCTGATGACCCAGTCAACTGGTCCGATAATGGTTCCTTCTGCGGCAGCTTCCACTTTGGAGGCGACGCTCTTTGGAATCGATGCATTCGGTAGAACGCGAAGACCTGCTGTTTGAAGGAGCTCAGGAATGATGTTGAGCTGCTTTGCAGCGGCTTCAAACTTCTTGGCATCCGTGCCCGCTGCCTTGACAACTGTCTCGGAGTCCCCCATGTTCTTCGGGTCACGAAGAATAAGGCGAACCTGTGTACGTGGAGGAAGGGCCATCATGTCCTTCATCTTGGTGTACTGCATCTTGACTTCGTTTTCGTTGAACTTAATCAGCTTTGCAAATACATTGGCTTCTGCGAGCTGGCCACGGATGTCATCCTTCATCTCCTGTGCCGTGATGCCCTGCTTTGCGAGCTGGGTGTCATAGGTCTTGCCAGGGTTGATGTTCTCAAATCGTGCCTTCTGCGCATTGAAGAGCATATCGACATCGCTATCGGATGGTGTGACGCCCATTTTGGCCGCTTCTGCCATGATGATGCGGTTTGAGACAATCAGGTCAACAACGTATTGTTCTGTCGTCAGGGATGCGCCATTTGGAAGTGAGACGGGTTGTCGCTCAAGTTTTTTGATGTATTCATCCTTGGAGACCTGCTGTCCGCCAACGGTGAAGTACGCAGTCTCGCCGCCACATCCTGCTAAGGCGAGAGCCGCAAACGCAGCTCCTGCGGCTGCAAACGTGACACTGCTGTTCATGGAACGCTTCAAGGGGATTCTCCTCACATTAACGGTGTGTTCAGCCACACCACACATCTGATACTGCAATTACCTTACCAATCTGCCATTGAGTTCCAAATTAGTAAACATATGCAGCAGTAATCCAACCGTGTCAGGATACAGCCGATATCGGAGAGACACCAACACCTGATATGGGGAACACCGTGACTTAGACGTGCAGCCGCTTCCAATGCCCACGCTGATACATCCAGGCAACAACAAGCCCCTGCAGCATGGTTGAAAGCGTCATCGCCCACCAGCAACCAGCCGTCCCAAACATCACCAAAAATACATACGCAAGCGGAAGACGCACACCAAAATTGGTAACAGCGACTGCAATCGTCGGGTCTCTGGTATCACCCGCGCCCTGAAGAGCACCGGAAAGAACCATTCCGACCGCAAGGAATGGCTCACTGATCAGCGCTATTTTCAGGTACGTGACAACCATATTGATGAGGGCGATTCGGTCGACACCCGTTGCGAACTGTTCTGCAAATGGCCGTGCCAGAAGAACAAAGACGATACCCATGACGGTCATCACGCCAACCGCCTGCCACGTTGCGACCCACCCGGCGGCCGTCGCACGCTTTGCGTTCTGTGCGCCGAGATTTTGTCCAACAAAGGCCGTCGCGGCAATGGAGTAGGCAAAGCCGGGCATAAAGGCGATGGACTCTGCGACAAGGCCGACACCTAGTGCCGCCACAGCGATTTCACCGGACTTGTTCGCAAGGATTCCTTGGAGAAAAAGCATTGAGCTTGTGCGCAGCAGCTGCTGTCCGCCAGCCGGGAGTGCGATGCGGTTGATTCGCCCAAGCCAGTCCTTTGGAATACGGAGTGAAGTGAGTTTCAACCCTTCCTGGAGAATTGAACTGCGGAGAAAGAGGTATTGGAGGATGGATGCAACGATAACGGAGCAGCTGTAAGCCAGCGCTCCACCGACGACGCCAAGCTTGGGGAACCCGAGATGTCCGGGGATCAGGATGGCATTCAATGCCGCGTGTACCACAATTGAACCAATGGTCACGTATAGAGGGCGAACCGTGTCACCAAGCCCGCGGAACGCACCAGCTTGCACGAACATCACGAAGCCAAACGGAATTCCAATCCCCGCATACAGCAGATACTGCTTTCCAGCCGCAAGCGAGGCACCCCTGAGGCCTTGCATACGCAAAAGCGGTTCGGCGAGCACGATCAGTGCGATGTCAATTGCAACCGCGAGGACGAGCATCAGGGTCAGGCAATAACGGAGAGCATCCCGCGCCTCATCGATGTCACCTGCACCGACGGCCCGGGCAATGAGGGCACTTGCAGCAGTCGAGATGGCCATCGCAGCCGAGCCAACCGTAAAGATGAGTGTCGTGCAGATACTGACCGCTGCCATCGCAGGTGTACCAAGCCCAGACACAAAAAAACGGTCGAGAAAACCATTGATGGTGTGCAACAACATCGTCGCCACACTGGGGAGGGCGATGAGGAGGACGCCCATCCCGAGAGGCCCCTCCAAAATCATCCGGGTACGCTTTTCCTGAGCGGCGTCCCGCTGCGATATTACTGCTGACACAAAAAGTGTTTTACCTTGAATCACCATCCAGCGGGTGTGTCTTCTGCCTAAGAAAGGCGGAATTGTTAAAGAAGGGTCCGTGCGGCAGACTGGTTTACAAACGTTTTCGCCAAGGGATGCGCGTTAGAATACAGTACATAAAGAAACGCTCCCGGGCGGCGCCGGGTCTGGAAGATGTACATGCAACTCGATTACCTGGAAGACAAGTGGGATGACACGCTGGCTGCGACCATGGATGAAGCTGAGCTCCTCCGATATCGGTCAAACCTCCTCGGCAGCGATCCGCGCCTTACAAACTTTGGCGGAGGTAACACATCTGCGAAAATTTCCGGTGTCGATCCCATTAGTGGGCTGACCGTCGATGTCCTCTGGGTCAAGGGTTCCGGTGGCGATCTAGGGACGATAAAGCGCTCCGGTTTTGCGACGCTCTATCAGGAAAAATTGGAAGCCCTTAAAGCACGCTATCGCGGTGTTGACTTTGAGGATGAAATGGTTGCGCTCTATCCACTTTGTGCGTTTGGACAAAACAGCACGGCACCATCGATTGATACCCCGCTCCACGCATTTGTCCCTGAGCGCCACGTCGACCACCTCCACCCGGACTGGGCGATTGCGCTTGCAGCATCGGCAAATGGCCCTGCCCTCCTCGAGCGCCTGCGGGCTGAGCAAGGCATCCACCTGGTCTGGTTGCCATGGAAGCGACCTGGTTTTGAGCTTGGACTCTGGCTAGAGCGCGCAATCGCGGAGAATCCCGGATGCGATGGCGTAATCCTCGGGTCGCATGGCCTCTTTACGTGGGGGCCAACGAGCCGCGAATCCTATGTCAGTACGCTCCGGGTCCTTGATGCCATTGGCAAATTTGTCGTCCCGCGTATCGAAGCCCGCGGTGCGAGCCGGTTCGGCGGGCAGGTTGCGTCGACCCGTGATGATCGCGAGGCCCTTGTCGCAGCAGTTGCGCCTGTACTACGTGGAGCCTTTACAAAGTCAAGCGGGAAGCGCTCCGTGATGCACTACCATGCGACGACCGATGTCCTCGAATTTGTAAACTCCGCCGATGCCGAAAAGCTTGCTGCACGCGGTACGAGCTGCCCGGACCACTTCCTTCGGACAAAAGTTAAGCCGATGTTAGTGTCGTGGGATGTCGCGACAGGGACGGAAGCGGACCTGATTGCGGCAGCGCAGGCAGCCCTGCCTGCGTACGCTGCTGACTACCGCTCCTACTATGAAGCCAATCGTGAGCCGGACAGCCCCGCGATGCGTGGTTCTGACCCAAGCGTCATCCTGATTCCTGGCGTTGGACTCCTTAGCTTCGGAAAGAATGCCGCGGAAGCACGCATCACTGGTGAGTTCTATACAAATGCAATCCATGTTATGGATGGCGCAACAAGCCTTGGAGACCTCGCACCGGCTGCTGCCGACATCGATGCCCAGATGGTTTGCGACAACTATGTCTCCTTGCCGGCAAAGGAAGCGTTCAATATTGAGTATTGGGCGCTTGAAGAGGCTAAGCTACAGCGGATGCCAGCCGAAAAGGAAATGGCCCGCCGCGTGGTGGTGGTGGTCGGTGCAGGTCCGGGTATCGGCCGTGCGGTGGCCCGCCGCGTGCTGACCGAAGGTGCTGTCGTCGTCTGTGCGGATATTCAGGCATCCCTCGCGGAAGAAACGGCAACGGTTCTGCGAAGCGAGTTTGGCAAGGATGCCGCCGTTGGCGTTGCGGTCGATATTACAAACCGTGAATCCGTCCAACAAATGTATGCATCCGCAGCGCTTCGCTACGGTGGCATTGACACATTGGTGATTGTAGCCGCGGTCTTCTTTGCACCTGATGAAGCGGGCAATCTCCCGGATGCTTTGTTCCGCAAAACCTACGATGTCAACGTGTATGGTTCATTTGTAGCAGCTGATGAAGGTGCTAAGGCGCTTCTCCGTCAAGGAACGGGTGGAGATATCGTCCTTGTGTCCAGTGCGAATGCCCTTGTATCGAAGAAGGGTTCCATTGCATACGACACCAGCAAGACGGCGGTCAACCACCTCGTCCGCGAGCTTGCCGTCACGTATGCACCAAGTATCCGTGTCAATGCAGTTGCTCCAGCGACCGTTGTCAGTGGCTCACAAATGTTCCCGAAGGACCGCGTCATCGCAAGCCTCGCGAAGTACAACATCGCGTTCGAGCATGATGAAGACGAGGAAGTCCTGCGTGAGCGCCTCGCCGAGTTCTATGCGCAGCGCACATTGCTGAAGGGACGCGTGAGTCCGAAGGAAGTTACGGAAGCCATTTACTTAATGGCATCGCCAAGGCTCTACCTCACTACTGGACACATAGTCCCAGTGGATGCAGGATTAAACGAAGCCTTCCTCCGCTAGAACATGGGACCTCACACCGCCGGCTGACCGCTTATGAAACAGTGGTCAGCTGGCGGAATCTGCGGTGGAACGGGCGTGTGTAGCGCCTCTCCGGTGACCAGTCCGGGTTTGCAAGCACAAGTCGGTCAAACGTACCTCTGAACGGTCTGACCATTACCCGCGCAAGGCAGTCTGCGACAAGCTCAGGGTGGGCTCCATAGGCACCGGTTCCAAATGGTGGGATGACGACCCGGTCGTAACCAAATGCGCCTGCAATCCACAGCATGCGGGTAAACCTTTGCGTTAGCAAGACTTGCTTTGCGAGTTCGCTTAGTCCCTGCGTACGCGGTGGGCTAAGTGCAAGAATGTCGATGGTCCAGGGTTCCGTCAGCAATTCTCCACTATCGGAGCGGATCACACTGACTCCCGGGCACAAAGCAGCCCACTCTGTGGCGACTACAGGGGAAAACTCGCGGTGAAATGGGTACATCGCAAGTCCGGCGAGTGATGTCAGCACCGTCGTCGTTCGGCACATAAACTCTTCGATGCCCCGTCCATGGTCAAGCAGCTTCCCGCCGGGATGATTACCATCCGTAGGCATCACGGTTAGGACACGAAATACACCATGGCGCGCCTGGCGTGCAGCAGCCGTAAGTGTTGTATTGCGTACCTCTACCCGGGTGTTTTGAAAACGCTTACGAAAGGCAGGAAGCTCGGCTTCCGGAGGGAGATCAAGTGTCGAAAGCCGCTGCGCCATGAGCCGGTCTGCTATATCTACACAGTTACCATGGACAAAGTAACGCTCGTGCTCCAATACATCGACGGTCTGCGAGCCGATATCAGTGCACCAGACATCATCACGGTCCATTTGAGCCCGCATTTCCGCCGCGTCATCCGCTGAATCATAAAGTTCATATTCAAATGTCGCAGACCTGCGTGCAAGGGAAAGGTGCCTTAGGTCCGAAGCCGATGCCATATTTGCTATCCTACCCTTAGTTGAGCATGCAATGAGTTATCAATATTTCACAGTGACAATGGTTACAATATGTGTCAGCAAACTGTACATCTGGTTCACAATCTGCCTCCGGCGATGAGGCTGTCAATAATCTGATTTTCACCGTGAAAGACGGGATGATGTCCATTTCGCACACAGTGCTATACCGTCATAAATCGTCTGGAGTTACACTTGCAGCATGGAAATCTGTCTGGTTGGAGGCTCCGGCATAATCTCGACATCCGTGACCAAGCTCTTGCTTGCACGCGGACATTCTGTCACGTGTGTCACACGCGGACATCGTCCCCTCCCGGATGGAGTTGAACCCATTGTCGTTCCCAACATTCAGGATGGAACCCTTACCCGCGAAGTCCGCTATCGTCACTTTGATGCCGTTGTGGACTTTTTGACCTTTGATGACGCAGATGCTGCCAGGGCGATTGCGACTTGGGAAGGGCGTACAAATCAATACATCTTTATCAGCTCTGCCAGCTGCTACAAAAAGCCTGCCGGCAGCCCGTTCATCATCGAAAGCACTCCCCTTGCGAACCCCCACTGGGATTACAGCCGCAAGAAGATTGCCGCCGAGCTGGCATTTGATGCCGCTGCACGCGAAACAAACTTCCCGCTTGTAACTGTTCGACCATCGCTTACGTATGGCGATCACCACATCCCATTGGTTCTGAACAGCTGGAGCCA
>CAZSGJ010000090.1:0-1218 GCA_964606305.1 uncultured Armatimonadia bacterium | reverse complement strand
GCGAAGTGGTTTCTTGAGCATCCAGGCTTTCGGACAACCGAGCCTGATATCAATGCCCGCCACACGCAGCTTGCCGGGATGTATCACGAGCTGGAGGCGGCATTGGTGGGGCGTATCCAGCGTGGAGATGCAGTGCGTTGATACGCCGTGTTACAGGTTTCTGGCCAGCTCCCGGAGTGCATCCGAGCTGGCTTTTTCTTCATTCATAGCGCGTTGCAGCTCAGCCATGCGGTCCGCAGTCTGATTTGCCGGGTCACGGCGGAGCAGAGCCGTTTGGACATCCACAGTGCCACACGCAACCGCGTATCGGACGATTGCCTCACGCATTGATGATGCTTTTGCAAGCAACATATCGGCATGACTACGGGAAATGTCAAGGTCGCCTAGGGCTGCATCCCGTTCATCCTGAAGATACGTGACTTGCGCTTCAAGAGTGGTTATGAGTTCCTGAAGGCGATCCACTTCCTCTGTGCTTGTGGCAGTTTCCTTGATGGCTGCGATGTCAGTGGAAAGGGTGTCCAGCTGGGATGTCGTTGCCTGATGGGCATCATTCACACTCAGCCGAAGCGCAGCGAGCGCGGTTTCGAGTTTTGTGATTTGTTCGTCCATCGTGTCCTCCATCATCGACTGCAAACGTACCAGTTGCAAGCCATCTGCCGGATATGGGACTGCATTTATCATGCCGCTTTTCCAGGCACCGGGTTGACGGGACAAATCATCCATAAAAGTGCCGTCTTTGGTACAATTACGCCTACACCCGGGCACTGGTTTCCCGCAAAGAAGAGCATCGGGATTACAACCGTTTCCCGACATGGTAGCGGTACGGTAATTGCAGCAACAGAAAGTCAACATGCCCGAATCATCCGATGTCACCAAGCTTGGAACATTCTCATTCGACCGCGACCTTAGGTTTACGTGGTTGGATGATGGTGATGCCACAGATTTGCTTGGCCAAAGCATTTGGACGATTATCGGCGGGCCGTGGCGGCAGGCGCTCTACCGAGCACTGAAGTCCATCGCGCGGGGGCATGATGCGGTTGATGAAACCGTCATCGTGGCAGACCGAAAAGTCACCGCACACTTATCCCGCACGGATGCCGGTTACGAAGCAAGCTTTACCATCACGGGTATGGGTGGCACCGTAACAACCCTGATTGCTCCGGTTGCCCAGGAATCGATTCACATTTCAACGCCTCCAGAGGGGGATGACTTTTTTGT
>CAZSGJ010000089.1:0-10409 GCA_964606305.1 uncultured Armatimonadia bacterium | reverse complement strand
ACAATTGGTTCGCCCCAGCCGGTGTAGCCGCCTTCTGCGGTGATCTTACACAGGAGCCAGCGGGGTGCGACGGGGAAGAGCTCGATACGTTCGACTTTCACAATGGTGCCTTTGATCGTGGGGATGTTCGTGAGCATCCACTATCACTGCACAGGCGAAATGTGTCAAGGTCAATGGAATTCGATGTCGGGTTGCAGCGACGTACTGCGTTGGCATTTCGAATATCATGCATCCATGTCAGGACTGCATTTCCAGCACTGTAATACAGTTACCCGCGCTGGATATCCATCTGCCAGTCAACCAAGTCCAACGTTGGCTCATCCACCGGAGGGCCATTAACGCGGTCGCGGACATCGTTGAATGCGGGCTCACGGGCATCCACCTGGTTAGACTTTCGGTCATTGATCGATGTGTCAAGCACCACCCAAGGCGTAAGACTCTGTGGTTGATTGCCATCCTCGATGGCATCCCAGAGCTTTACCTGGTCATCCGGTGTCTGCGGGATGGTGTCTGTGGAGATAATGTTGATGTACACGTAGCGCTTGTCAGCAAGTGGCAGGCGGCTGAGGTCGAGCTGGAAGAGAAGCTCGCGCTCACCGGGGCGCGGGGTGACACTGGTTTCCGGAGTGCCTAAATATTCGAAAACACGGGCCTCCGGAGGCAGCAGCGTTCCTCCGCTTTGAAGACTATAGACGCCAAATCCACCGGAATCGTATTGCACAAAGCCAACGAATCCCTGGGCTCCGGGTTGACTCGCCGATGCAAATCCATTGCCGCCCCATGGTGCCTGGACAACGGGAACGGGTCCGGGGTCATTGAGCGAGTCGGTACGGTGTATCAGGAAGAAATAGCTGTTTTGCCTGAGTGAGGATGCATTGGTTACTTCACCCCGGTAAACGGCACGGACGCGTAAAAGGACTGCGGCATCCCCGGAGCCTGCTGGAACGCGTGCACAACCTGCAGCTGTGATGCCAGCTGCAGAGGTGATCGCTACCGCGATAAAGGAGCGTCGGTTCACAGGTGAAGTGTAGCAGATTGAAAGACGAAAGGCCGTGCTGCTCGCGCAGCACGGCCTCCTGCCGAATGGGGGATCCGGGAGGTTGGATTAGCGAACCGGGAAGCCAGCCTGGTCGAGAATCTGCTGCCCTGTTGGGTAGTAGCTCTTGCCCCAGAGGAAGTTGTTCGGGTTGATCGTCGTATCAAACTTGAAGAACTTTGCATGGCCATCCGCGAACACGTAATTCGAGCCACCGGTGTGGCGGCCGGGCTCCATAAATCGGACATGATAACCCTGGTCGGCCGAAACCGTTCGGCACCCGCCAGTTCCATTCGATGCGTTTGAATCCGAAGGACCACCCCAGCCGAGCGCACCTTCAGCTTCGCTCTTTGTAATAGCGAAGATTGGACCTGTTGCATCCGCAACGTTCTGACCCGCCCATGCGCCACCAGCTGCCGTGCGCATCATCGCATTGACTGGACGGTGTGACTTGTTGCGACGCTCGGTATTGGTTTGGCCGGTCGATCCGAGGAAGATACAGCTGAGGTTGCTGGTCATTTCTGCAATTGCGATGACATCTGCCGGGGCATCTACTGCAGCGATAGAAACAATGTTTGGTGCATCCTGTGGACCGCGCTTACGTGGGAGGATGGCTGAGTTCGGGATGTAGGACAGACGTGGAACCTGTGCTTCACAGCCAAGGGTCTGTTGATCAAGCCAGTTTGCACAGGGTGGGTTGTCTGGGCGGAGTCCCCTGTTTGGATCCGATGGGCAGACCCAAACCTGCTCGTTCTTGATGTATGGATGAATCATCGCTGTGAAGTGGACATAGCCTCCGGATGATCCGCCATTGGTGGTCGCAGTGTTGTTCTTGTAGAAGTAGGCCGTTGGATACGTCTCATCGTAGTCCTGGGTGTACATCATCAGGCCCAGACCAATCTGCTTTTCGTTAGAAAGGCAGCTTGCAGAACGGGCTTTCTCACGTGCCTGTGCGAAGACAGGGAAGAGGATGGCTGCAAGGATTGCGATGATTGCGATAACGACCAGAAGCTCAATCAGCGTAAAGGCGTTCCGGTGGCTGCGGTTTGCGTTCATTTAGTATTTCTCCGTGATTGAAGTCACGATGGGTAAGTCCCACGTGGTAACAACGCCCAAGAGAATAGTCGAACGAAGATTGCCGTATGTTATGAATCGATTAACGCAGTTTTATGTTTTCATTAAGCCACAAAATAGCTTATGCACACGTTGACAAGACCGCGTGATGTCAGGGAACTGTAGGTTTCTGTACTCGAATCACCTTTTCTGCGAGTGCCAATAATAGTGCAGCAAGGAATGGGCCCACCCAGTACACAGCCTGATGTACGCTTGTTCCGTGCCCGGCAGCGATTGCGGGTCCGAAGGAGCGTGCAGGGTTCATACTGGCATCGGTGTAAGGACCGCCAAGGACGATGAGCGCGACAACTCCCAGCGAAATGATGACCGCTGGAGTGTCTTTTCCGTAGTCGCTGGACGAGATGACACCGACCTTACGGATAATGCCAAGCAGGCAAAGGGTTAGCAGCAGTTCAACGATTATTGCGCTGGGGATGGAGACATGGGGGACCGTCATGCCGGCAGGTGGCACGTTTGCTATTACTCTAAGCAGGAGCGCCGCGCCGACTGCACCGGTAATCTGACCCGTAATCGCCGCTGCCGCCGCCGCACCTGACACCCGCTTTGTCAGCAGCAACCAAAGTGTAACTGCGGGGTTGAATTGGGAGCTTGTCGTACGAAACAGGAAAATCCCAAGAAGCACGGGGAGCGCACTCACGATGGCGGCATCGAGGAGGGTTCCAGCTCCGCCAGAGCTCTTCCAGATTCCCCACGCGATGGGACCAGCGGTGACCATTCCGGTTCCGATGAATTCTGCTGCGAAGATGTTGAGACTTTTTGTCATCAGGATGCAGTCAGCTCATCGATAAGCTTTACAACCCGAGCTTCGATCTCCGTAAGGATCACTTCGACTTCCGCCTCAGGGCGGCCCTTTGGGTCATCCAGGCCCCAGTCATCGGTAAAATGAACCCGCGCCGGACACTTATCCGCATCCACGCCGCAACCCATCGTGATCACCTTATCCGCTGCATCCGCCATTTCCTGCGTCAGGATTTTGGGGGACTGGCCCTCCATAGAGATGCCACGTGATTGCATGAGGGCCACCACCGTTGGATTCAGCATCGCACCGCCTTCTGTTCCTGCACTTTCACCGCGGATGCCAAGACCCCGCTCACGTGCGATGTGATTGAGGAAGGCTTCGGCTGCCTGGGAGCGGCCAGCATTGTGTACACAGACGAAGAGTGCTGTTTTCATGAGCAGCATCCTGACTTTGGTTCGCAGCCACTTGCCATGCTGAGTGAGAGACCACGCGGTTTTACCGGAGGAGCAGGTGAGCAGCAGACCGCGCCACCGGGGCCAAGACGTGCCTCGGATGCATGTGCGGCAAGCTCTTCATCCGTCATGTCATCGGTGATGGCATAGATTTCCCATGCATGGCCATCCGGGTCAAATGCCCAAACCTTATCCTGGCGCGCGTGGCAACAGACCGTGTCATCTTCATCAATCGTGACCAGGCCCGCATCGGCGAGGCGCTGCCGGGCCACGATGACATCCGCAGGAGACTCGACCAGAATCCCGAGGTGATTCAGCGTCCCGTGCGCAAGCGGTTCCTTTGCCTGATTAAGAGCGAGCTTTACTGGAGGGGATGCGACATCGAAGTTTGCATATCCAGGTCGCACCTTGTGAGGGTCCTGTCCAAAGAAGGCGGTGTAGAAGCGGGTGCTGGCTTCAATATCGTGAACATTAAGTGAGATGTGGAGTTTCATGATGGTTCCTTGGAGACCTGACAGGTGCAGCTGTCGAAGAAGGTCTTGAGAGCGGCGATTGTGGATGCGTTAACGGTGCAGACCATGTGACGCCCTTGCCGTGTGACGCAGATGAGATCAGCCTCGCGAAGTTCCTTAATGCGCTGGCTAACAGTGCTTGTAACCGTGCGGTCGCCACTGAGCTGACAGCAAATGTCTCCAATGGTCTTTCCGGGGCCAGTCGCGCGGGCATGGCCGGAAGAATCTACCGCCACCTCTCCGCAACACTTCTGGATACACATAAAAAGTTCCCGGCGATTGCGGTCCGCAAGAGCCTTCAGAGCTTTGTCCAGCTGTTTATCCGTCATTATGGAAATTCTATCACTTCGTGAAGTGATGAAGTAATACGGGCTGGCAATTTGTCGTGAGGTAAGAAACTCGGGTCATGAGACCCATTGAGGACGATGGTGGTTCACCGTGCACCTGCCTGATATTGTTAGTAGACAAATGGCACCCCTTGACACTGCGGTCCGGGAGCCTGTTCATTGCACGCTAGGGAGTGACGGTTATCATGGCAAATCCTATCTATCTTCAGATGTATACACTTCGCGATGATGCGGCGGCAGATCTCCACTCAACATTGGATGCGGTTGCTGAGGCGGGTTACGCCGGTGTGGAGCTTGCGGGTCTTTATGGCCTCACGCCAGCTGCACTCAAAGCCCAGTTCGATGCCAGGGGCCTCAAAGTCATCGGCGCGCATTCAGGCTACGCAGACCTCCTCGCCGATGTCCCAGCCGCAATCGAGCTCTGTCGGGTTTTTGAGACAACACGCCTGACTGTGCCATGGATTGATGGTGATTGGCGTGACAGTATCGGAAACATGCGCGCACTGGGTGCATCACTAGCGGCGGCCGGAGAGCAGCTTCGGGGTGCCGGTATCCAGCTTTGCTACCACAACCATGCGTTTGAGTTTGAGATGGAGGATGAAACCGGGACCGGGTTTGCTGCGGTGTTGGATGGTGGAAATGGCTATATCCAGGCTGAACTCGACCTTTACTGGGTTTCAAAAGCCGGTAAGGATCCGATTGCGGAGCTACAACGCTTAACGGGAAATGTTCCATTGGTGCATATCAAGGACATGTCTGAGGATGGAGATTTCCGTCCGGTCGGTGATGGCGTCATCGATTATAAGGGTAGCGTCCTCCAAGCTGCGGTAGATGCCGGAGCGCAAGGGTTTATTGTTGAACAGGATCAGTGCTCAACGTACACGCCGCTCGAGTCCATCGCCCGGAGCATCGCAGCACTGCGCAGCTGGGGATTTGCATCCTAGATTCCGATAACGAAAATATCGGAACCCGGACTTGATTACCGGCGTCAGATAGGGACACGCCGCTTGACGTGGCGCATCCACTGCATTATTATCTAGACCTATCACTACAGGTAAAGCCAGTGGTGGTTGTAGGGTGTTGGTGAAAGGGTAGCGCGAATGCCTGCATTTACGTTTACAGCAACGGCTTCCGACGGTAAGACAGTTACAAATACAAGCGAGGCAGTGAGCATCAGCGAGCTGCGCCAACGTTTGACACAACAAGGCTATACCGTCAAGGAAATCAAGCAAGCAAAGCAAAAGGGACTGAAAGCGGATGTTGCCGTCCCAATGCCAGCGTTTCTTGAGCGCTTCCAAAAAGTCAAACTGACTGAGCTTTCCATCTTCTGCCGCCAGTTCTCAACCATGATTGATGCTGGTGTGTCCCTTGTTCGCTGCCTTGATGTTCTTGGCGAGCAGTGCCAGTCTCCAAAGCTGAAGAAGATCATTATGGATCTCAAAGCCGAGGTAGAAGCTGGAAACATGCTTTCCAAGGCGATGTCAAAGTACCCAACGGTTTTCTCAAACCTCTTTGTCGGACTTATCCGTGCAGGTGAGGTCGGTGGTGTACTCGAAGAGTCTCTCCAGCGCCTATCAACCTTCCTTGAGAAGGATGTTGAGCTCCGCCGTAAGGTCAAAGCCGCGCTTACCTACCCGGTCCTCGTATCTGTGGTTGCACTTGGAATCGTTATGTTCCTGACGATTTTCATCGTTCCACAGTTCCTTAAGATGTTCCTTGACCTTGGTCTGAAAGCGGAAGACTTCCCTGCGATGACGATGTCGCTTAAGGTCTTCTCTGACTTTATGGTTTACAAGTTCTACTACGTTGCAATGATTGTTGCGGCATTCTGGGTAGCTTGTAAGCTCTTTGGTCGGACAAAGGTTGGACACCGCTTCTTTGACTGGCTGAAGCTTAAAGTTCCCGTCTTTGGCAAGCTAAACCACAAGGTTGCTCTCGCTCGCTTCTCGCGAACACTTGCAACACTTTTGTCCTCTGGTGTACCGATTCTCCAGGCGCTTGAGACGGTTGCTGGTACGGTATCGAACGATGTCCTCTCGGATGCTATCCTCGATGCACGTGCTCGTGTCCGTGAAGGAGACACCATCTCCGAGCCGTTGTACAAGTCGAAGATGTTCCCTCCAATGGTTATCCAGATGATTTCCATTGGACAGGAAGCTGGTTCGCTTGACACAATGCTTGCGAAGATTGCCGACTTCTACGATGGAGAAGTGGATGCTGCAATCGCATCGCTGACTGCTGCGATCGAACCTCTCCTCATCGTCTTCCTCGGTGTAACCGTTGGATACATCGTTATCGCGATGTTCCTTCCGCTCGTTGGCCTTATTCAGGGTCTGTCCGGCGGCGGTGGCGACGAAGAGTAGACTCGCTGTTCGACGACAAGACACAGCCCGGGGCATCCGCCCCGGGCATTTTTATATGCCGGCATCCGCCGGAGAATGTACGATACACACGTGAGTATTGGTGATTGGCCACTTCCGGAGTGGTTTTGGTACCCTGTTGTCTTCGGCTACGGCGCTATCGTAGGCTCGTTTCTCAACGTGCTTATCTATCGTCTGCCACTTGGCAAACATCTCTCCAATCCGCCATCCACGTGCCCGAACTGCAACTACGCCCTGACATTCTGGGACAATATTCCGTTACTTTCGTTCCTGTCGCTTCGCGGGCGGTGCAGACTCTGCCGTGTTCCGATCAGCTGGCGCTACTTTTGTGTCGAGCTGGTTACCGCTTGTCTGTGGACGTTGCTCTACCACCAGGTCGCCACCAACTCGCCACTTTCGTGGATTGACTTCGTGTTGCAGGCTCTGATTATTTCGGTCCTTGTTGCACTGGTATTTATTGATCTCGACCATTTCATTGCTCCGGATGAGCTGAACATTGTGATAGGTGTCTTCGCCTTCGGCCGAGACATTGCGACGGTAGCGCTTGCTTATTTCATCGGTGGGGATGCCCTCAAGGAAGCCATCGGGCGTTTCACGTATATGGGATGGTTGCCGGTTGCAATCATGGGAGCGCTGGCATACGCAGGTGTTCTATTTGCACTCAGTGTCGGCACGTTCGTCTACTATGCGCGTCATGAAAATGAGTCCATTGGAGCATGTATCATCCGGTACTTCCGATTTGAGGAAGACGAAGTGGTGCCAAGTGTTGCGGCTTCCAGTGAAGGTGAAGCTGCCACTTCGGAAGTAACGACGCCTGCTCCAACAGATGACCAGGCTGAGAGCGATGAATCAGACCCGCCACGACTGGCAATGTCTCCTGCCTTTCTGTGTGCCATCTCGACTGCAGTACTGTTTCCACTGGTCCAGTGGTATGCGGTCTCAGCCTTTGTTCTGCCATTGGCGCTCTTTGTTTTCATCACCAAAGACAGAAGCGAGCCTATTGCGGGAGCGGCAGGGCGCTTTTTCAAGTCGGCTGACCTCGGTCCTCCAACATCGACTGACAAGACGGCACAGGCTGCCCACGATGATGCGGCTGCGTTTGCCAAGGAGGCCGAAACAGGTCAACACGGCGGGATGGGACTTGGCGATGTAAAGCTTGCGATTGGACTGGGTGCTATTCTTGGTCCGGGTCTTGCACTACTTTCACTGGGATTTGCGACATTTGTCGGGGCGGTTACCGGCATTTCGATGGCGGCAAAGCATGGCCGAACACTTAAGCTCAGCCTGCCCTTTGTACCTTTTATGGCCGCCGGTGCCATTATCACGATGCTCTATGGCTCACAAATCGTTGGCTGGTACTTGAACATTCTGTACCCGCCTCCCCCTCGTGTACGTACGGCGGGAGAGATAATCCGCGAGCAGAAGCGATTAGAGCGGCTACAGCGTGAGCGCAGCCGCGTGGCAGATCCGACAATCCCGGCGAAACCCGCCGGGAACTAAGCGGGTTGCATTGCGCGTCGTGATTGACGCCGCGTGACTTTGCTCCAACCTTTTCGGTACCACGCAGTCCGGGCATCGGTTGTTACCTCAAAGCCACCTCCGAGAAGCTGAAGGTTCCGCAGAACCTTGCTGTTTCTCGATGCCAGAACGCGAACGACCATCCCATGCATAGACAGGGACTGTTGAAGCGACATAAGCCAGCGTAGTCCATTACTATCGGCATACTCGGCCGCCGTTGCATCCACAACGAGTGACTTTGCTCCGCGCTGCTTCATTGCTGCACGGATTCCAATGACATCCGGTCCACCCGTAAGAGGAGAACACAATCGGAGTAACCATGTTCGACCAACATCGTAGAGTCGGAACAAAATCATGAAATCTCTCCCTGAATCAAATGTTTGCAACTGGTGCACGTACGACGTCGACATCATCGTCAACGTTTCAACACCGGTTACCTTAGGAACGAAAAACCTGCTGCATAAAGTTCCCAAGAGGTTTGACTACAGCCATATATTCAGTTCATAGGAAATTACGGTTTAGGTTGATTGTGCTTGCGAAAGACAAGTCCAAACCGTTACATTGCAACATTCTGCAATTTCGTGGCTACGACCTCGCACATTAGCGCAGAATGCCCGTAAATGAAGTGTGCAATGGAAGCACAATCCGGCTAATCGCCTGACAAATGGTTTGCTGGAACACGGAGGGTGGACGATGATGACACCGCGTCGAGCAGTACTGACAGCGCTGGGAGGCATGCTAGCCGCTCCAGGGATTCTCTCCGGGTGTTCATCCAATGTGCTCGGCGGGCGAAAGCAGACTACGGTCCGGTTCTGGAACGGTTTTACAGGCCCCGATGGCAGAACCATGCTGGGCCTTGTCCGTAAATTCAACGCGGAAAATCCTGACATCCATGTCGTCATGCAACGAATGGACTGGGGGACGTTTTACAACAAGCTCTTCGTAGCAGGGTTGGGGGGACGGGCTCCAGAGTGCTTTGTGCTCCATACGCGTGCGATGTTGCGCTTTGCATTGGCTGGCTTTGCCGCGCCGTTAGACACATTTGTAGCCAGTGAAAACGGCTTACCCGAACAGGACTTTGAACCGGGTGTATGGGATGCGACAACCTACAAGAGTGAGCACTTTGGAATCCCATTGGATGTCCACGCGATGGGGATGTACACAAACCGTGCACTCCTAAAGGAGGCAGGCTGGAATCCGGATACGCCACCAGTGAACGCGGCTGAGTTTATTGATGTCTGCAAACGCGTCCGTAAGCTTCCAAAGACGGACTCAGAGCGTTATGGATTTGTCTTCACCAACCTGGAAACGAACGGCTACACACTGATTCGGCAGTTTGGAGGCTCCGTCTTCACACCTGACATGCAGACGTGTATTCTAAACAGCCCTGAGAATCAAAATGGACTGACCTTTGGACGCTCGCTGATTGATGATGGTCTGGTTCCAAGTCCGGAGAACTTTGATGCTTGGATTGGCTTTCGTCAAGGACGGGTGGCGATGGCGTTTGAAGGCATTTATATGCTCGCCGACCTTCAGCGTCAGAAGGATCTCGACTACGGCGGAGCGCCGGTACCACAGTTCGGTACGACCAAGGCCGTCTGGGCAGACTCGCATAACCTCTGCATGCGACGAGGACTGGACACGGACACGGCAATCGCGACTTGGCGCTTCATGCGCTTTCTCTCGAATAACAGCCTGGACTGGGCACTTGGTGGTCAAATTCCAACGCGGGAAAGCCTGCTCACCAGCGATACATTTGCCAAAATGGAGGTGCAGGCACAATTTGCAAAACAAGTCAAAATCGTGAAGTACCATCCAAAAGTGCCGTACATCTTTGAATACCTGACCGAGTTCACGCTCGCTGTGGAGAAAATTCTACGGGGCAGGGCGAAAGCCTCTGAAGCGCTAAAGATAGCTGAAGATAACATCAACCGCATCATCGAACGCCAGCGCAAACAGGGTGTCTCTGGAGGTGACAAAGCATGAAACCACGCGCCAGTGGCTGGATTTTTGCCGCACCGTACCTGACGCTGTTTACGGCATTTGTTATCGGTCCGTTACTCTTCGGATTTGCCCTCAGCCTCTTCCGCTGGGAGCTACTCTCAAATGTCAAACCAACCTTTGTTGGCTTTGAAAACTATGCAGAAGCATTCCGCGATCCGTATGTTCATCAGGCTCTTGGTGCAACGCTGCGCTTCGTGTGGATGGCAGTGCCTGCGACCATCATTCTGGCCCTCGTCATCGCGACAGGACTCAATGCCGTCGCCGGCAAGCGTCAAGGCTTCTGGCG
>CAZSGJ010000088.1:0-10516 GCA_964606305.1 uncultured Armatimonadia bacterium | reverse complement strand
AGGACACCCTGACGGATTTTTCCACCTGCGATGGCATCGAAGAGCGTGGATGCCGTAATCGCAGGCTGTGCGGTTTGCGCTGGAATTGTCTGCTGGCTCGGCGTAACACCGGCAGGTGTGATTGCGGAAGCAGTGGACGACGCGCTCTTAGCTTCTGTAAGCCGCTGCGCTTCCTCAATAGGCATTGTGACGCCATCCACGATGACATAGCGTCCCCGCGCGGGTGTCTCCCGAGGTAACCCCGTGGAGACTCCACGTGCCTTGAGAAATTCTTGATATGCATCCATTGACGGCATCGATTTAGCTACCCGTGTCTCCGGATGATTCTACTCCATCAGGACGCATCAGGCAGAATGAGCATCGCATCCCCAAAGCTGAGAAAGCGATAGTCATTCGCAAGTGCGGCTTGGTAAGCGGAATGCAGGCCATCGATTCCCAGCAGTGTTGCAACGAGCAGCAGGAGCGTCGATCCGGGCTGGTGGAAGTTTGTCAGGAGACCATCGATGCTCCTGATTTCCTGCCCGGGGTAGATATAGATGTCTGTGTCGCCATCAAAAGGGGCAACACGGACACCAGCCGGCGCATTGCGTGCAGCCGTTTCCAGTGCACGTAGACTTGTGGTGCCGACAGCAATGACCCTGCCGGTACAGGCATTTACTTTGTCGGCGGTTTCCTGCGTCACATGGATGTACTCAGCGTGCATCGGATGCTGTGTAACGTCATCAGTGCACTTGATTGGGCGAAATGTTCCAAGCCCGACCGAGAGGAGGACGCGGGCTGTTTCGATACCATTTTCGGCGAGTGTGTCGAGCAGCTCGCGCGTGAAGTGAAGTCCTGCCGTAGGAGCTGCAGCACTTCCAGGGACGCGGTTATAGACCGTTTGGTAGCGCTCCCGGTCATCGAGATCTTCGTGGATATACGGAGGGAGTGGAACGCGGCCCTGTGTTTCGAGGGTTTGGCGCACCATCTCAGGGTCGCCTTGAAAGTGCAGAACCCGGATACCTTCGTTGAGAATATCGCCAACAGTGCAGGTGAGATTGGTGCTGGCAAAGTGGAGGATGTCTCCCGGGCGTGCAGCTTTGCCTGGGCGTACGAGGGCTTCGTAGGCGGATGGTCCGCCGGGGAGGTGTGGAGCGAGAACAAGCGCTTCCCGATAGCCGCCGCCAGGTCCATCCCCGACCAGACGCACAGCACTCACTCGGGTTTCATTGATGACGAGGAGATCTCCGGGCCGCAGGAGGTCTTTGATCTGATGAAAGATGAGGTGGGAGTGAGAGCCGGTCCGCGGGTCGACGTGCAAAAGCCGCGCGGAATCGCGCGGCTCAAGCGGTGTCTGCGCGATGCGGTCATCCGGGAGGATGTAATTAAACGCATCTAGTCGCATCGATTAGTCCAGGAGCTCACCATCGGAGAACCAAAGCGCCATTTCCTGCGCTGCGGTTTCAGGGGCATCGGAACCGTGGATGAGATTGCTCATCATGTCGCAGGTGTAGTCACCACGAATGGTTCCAGGGGTCGCGTTGATAGGCTTTGTGGCACCAATCATCTGGCGGCAAAGCGCGATTGCATCATTGCCTTCCCAGACCATCGCGACGACAGGTCCGCTGGTGACAAAGTCAACGAGTTCGCCAAAGAAAGGCTTATCAGCATGCACAGCGTAGTGTGCTTCAGCTGTCTCACGGGTCGGGACGACCATCTTGAGACCAACCAACCGCAGTCCGCGGTTTTCAAAGCGGCGGATGATTTCGCCGGAGAGCCGACGGGCAACACCGTCGGGCTTAACCATAATGTATGTGCGTTCCATTGTTTGTGCGCTTCCTCGAATATCGCCGCTTGCTCGCGGCAAACCGGGAAAGTTTACCGTGCCTTCGGGGAATTTTTACATCCCCGAAGACACAGCTTGCACAATTACTTGCCGAGGACTTGCTTGAAAATCTTGTCCTGATCCTTGCGAACGCCGGCTTCGCAGCCTGCACAGCAAACCATGACAGACTTGCCGGCATATGCCTTGTTCTTGCCAGTGTACTTAACGGCGATTGGGTTCTTGCCAAGTGCCTCACCCATAACAGGGCAGGTCGTTTGCTTCTTCGTTTGTGCTGTTGCAACAGCTGCAAATGCGGCGGTGAACGCCACTGCTAACATCATTTTGTTCATAGAACACCCCTCCTGAACTTAGCCACCACGATATTGGTGACTCTTATACGTAAGTGTACCGTAATAATGGGTCGATGAAGCTGTCATACATCCTGCGGGAAATACCGGACATTTACCGTAACAACAGTCCGGATGTTTGTGCTCTTACGGCTGCTTGTCAAAGTGAGCCGAATGAACATCCTTGAGCTGCTTCGGTCGAATACGCGTATAGATCTGCGTGCTTGAGAGATCTTTATGTCCAAGTAACTCCTGGACAACGCGAATATCTGCACCGTTCTCCAATAAGTGGCTTGCGAACGAATGACGCATCATGTGCGGTGTTGGCTTTACGGCGACCTGACTGGTCATCCCTAGTTTGTCGAAAAGCCTTCGCACCGCCCTGTCCGAGAGCCTTCCTCCAAAGCGATTGAGAAAGAGGGCTTCTGTTGCGCCGGCACCTGCCGCTTCGAGCAGGGATAGCCGTGCACTCCCGATATAAGCGTTGAGGGCACTCAACGCATGTCGGCCAAGGAGTGCGAAGCGTTCCTGACCTCCCTTGGCATGCCGAATTCGCAGCGCACCTTCATCGGTACCTGTGCAGAAAACATCATCAAGGTCAAGCCCAATCAGCTCACTGGCACGGATACCGCTAGCGTAGAGACACTCAAGAATTGCCTTATCGCGTATTCCAGCCGGAGTGTCGATTGATTGTGTCTCGAGGAGCGCACCGATATCTGCCGTTGCCAAAGCCTTCGGCAAAGGCTTTCCGCGCTTGGGAACATCGACATCGGTGAAAGGGTTGCTCTCCGCCAGCCCGGTTTGAACTGCCCAGGCGAAAAAGGTCCTCAGGGATGCCACCCGCCGGGCAATGGATGCCTTTGATAGGCCATCGACTCTGGTCATATGCGCAATCCATGCACGCGCAATGGATGGATCAATTTTGAGAACAGATGCCTGTTGCGAATAAGCGAGGTAAGTTACAAAGGCCCTGATATCGGCTCTGTAGGCACGCACCGTATGCGGCGACAGCTGTCGGAGGTTAGTGATATGGATGCTGAATGCATCCAGTGTTGGGTCGATAGCGAGCGGCTTCAAGCCATTATCTTACTTTGTTCCGTTGCCATCAGATCGAGACACGCTGGGAGATAGTTACGCCAGAGCTGGTTCCGTGAGCTGGCGACGTATTGCGTGATCCCGATGTACGGTGTGTAGCGTGGACGTTTTGGTGTACGAATCAGGCGCATCCCGGATTTTTCCAAAAACTTGTCCGCTTTGCGCGTATTGCAACGCTTGCAGCACGTAACAAGATTCTCCCACGACATGTCTCCTCCGTGGCGACGCGGTCGGACATGGTCGATGGTCATGTCTTTCCCATGGACGCCGCAGTATTGGCAGGTGTAATTATCGCGTGCGAAGATGCTTCGTCGGCTGACTTTGAGCTCAGGCATTGGCCGGCGGATTTGTGAACGAAGCTTTACCACGGATGGCGGCCCGGCGGCCTGGGAGGGCGCATACAATGCATCGGGTGTGTCCTCGTCCGCAGTGGTGTGCAGGACATCAGCTTTGCCTTTGTACACAAGAATAACTGCCCGCCTCAGGTTACAGACATTGAGCGGTTCATAGTCACAGTTAAGAACAAGAACTTCGCGTCCCATTTATACAACTACCTTAGAAAGTGATGTGGTTGCTAAAAACAAAACCCCCGGCGCAATGCGCACGGGGGCAAAGTCAGACAGACACAGGGCTATCTGGAAGACATCCGCTCGTCGTAACGGACGCCTCTCAACATATAGCACACCAAGTCTGTGTGAGTACAAGATATGGTCTTATACCACAATTTAGGAGGCGTTTCATTCCAAACCGGTGTAGCGGCGCGGGACACGGGTGGAGAGCCCGGATGTCGGCCACTGAACGGGAACATTGGCCCATCCTGCAAGTGTTGAAACGGTGATCGAAGCTGTCCCTTCTGTGCCAATTAGGGTGACCCAATCGCCTTCCGTGACCCCGGGCACATCTGTTACATCCACTTGAAGCTGGTCCATAGAAACGACACCGCAGATGGGCGCATGTTGGCCCCGAATGAGAATGTGCGCATCAGACGAGATTTGTCGGGGGTAACCATCCGCGTAGCCGACGCCAATCGTTGCAATGCGTGATTTCCGCTGGGTTGTAAATGTCGCGCCATAACCGATGGCATGTCCGGCCGGCAGGCTTTTCACCAAGTGGATGCGTGCTCGCCAAGTCAGCACGGGGTTTGTCGGGCACGGAGATGTCGCTTGAGGTGCGATTCCGTAGATTAAGGCTCCCGGGCGATGAAGTATTGGATTGGTAAATGGGCTAAGGGATGGCTCACGGAGCATTCCTGCTGAGTTGTTGACGGACAGAATGGTGTGTTCGGTTGCATAGCCGGCTTGCGCGAGGTCAGCGACGCATTTTGTGAACATTGCGTATTGCAGCTGCACCGATGTGTCATTTGCGCTGTCTGCGGATGCCAGGTGTGTTGAGAGACCTCCGAAGCGTCCGTGAACGTTATGGTGCCGGATGATTGAGAGTGCATCCGTGCAGGGTAGCCCTTCCCGTCCCATGCCCGTGTCAAGCATCAGAAAACACTCTGAAACCAGACCTCCGGCATCGATGAAAGCAGTCAGAAACGATGTACCGGAGACATGTGGTGTGAGCTTTTGATGTACGCAGAGTTTGGCGGAAAGAGGCTCTGCAGGAGAGAGAATATGGATTGGAAGATGCAGTCCACAAGCCCGCAAAAGCTGACCTTCTGCAGGAGTGGCCACAGCAATGGCAGATGCTCCCCCGGCTACGGCCGCCCGCGCACATGGAACAAGTCCATGGCCATAGGCATCGGCTTTAACGACTGCACAGATATCGCCATAGCGCTTTGCTAACAGCTGAACGTTGTTACGCAGTGCGGTCAGGTCGACAGCGGCGAATGTGCGTTGGACATCCGCCGCCGATGCGGCATGCACCTCAGTCAGCTGACAGAGACGACGGTGTAGTGCGTGGTGAAGCCATTCACCGTGATGGCCACTGAATCACCTGAACTATGTCCCATCAGTTGTTTGCCGAGCGGGGATGCGACGCTGATTTTGTTGTTGTCAGGATCAGCCTCGTAGTCACCGACAAGGGTGTAGGACTCTTCTGTGTCGTCATCGGAATCGCGCAGGGTAACCGTTGCACCCAGACCAATCGTACCTGGGGCATGGTGATCATCCTCGACCACAACCGAACGCTCAAGCATCGTTTGCAGGTCAGCAATCCGACCCTGAATAAAGCCCTGTTGGCGCTTCGAGTCCTGATAATCGAAGTTCTCGGAGAGATCTCCAAGGTCGCGTGCCTGGCGAATTCGCTCGGAGAGTGCCGGCATTTCGACGGTCTTGAGATGTTCCAGCTCTTGCTCTATCTTTTGTTTGCCACTCGGCGTCAACACGAAATCTGCCATGATTGCTCCACCAAACGTATGTGCTACTGCGTCATCCAGTGCGTTATTTGGAACGCGTGGTGCGCGAGTATACACGCGTACTTTTCACTTGGCAATACAATACCCTGAATCGACCGCTATTATCCTTGACGGCTTGCGCTGGCAATGGTATTTTGAGGATTCGTGCCACACTGTGTCATAGCGGGTATTCCTGTGACTTTTGACAGTAGTGTGACGCGGGAAACAGCTGTAGTCGTCGGTGTGGGGATTCGGTTGCGACAACCTAGCACACGTTGGTGTCGCACGTCAATCAACCACATCGTCAGATGATAGATGTGCCCGACCTGGGAGGGGTTCAAACTGGTATGGAGATTCAGCATTCGGCAAAGCGCGCGCAGCATGCGGCCGGCATTCCCAACCTCATTCAACTTCAATTGGATTCGTTTCGTTGGTTTCTTGAGGAGGGATTGCAGGAACTGTTCCAATCGTTCTCTCCGATTCACGATCACACAGGTGCTATCACCATTGAGTTGATTGACTTCACCCTTGGGGAGCCCAAGTACACGCTTGAGCAGTGTCGCAGCCGTGATGTCACATTCGAGTCTCCGATCAAGGTTCGTGTTCGTTTGACGACGGCGCACGGCGAGGTCAAGGAGTCTGAGGTTTATCTTGGCGACCTTCCTTTGATGACGGAAAAGGGCACGTTCATTATCAATGGCGCCGAGCGCGTTGTTGTTTCTCAGCTTTCCCGTTCACCTGGTATTTACTTCCGTGATGAGCTTGACCTGACGCTGAACTGGCAGTTTTCAGCAACCCTCATTCCTTCCGAGGGTCCATGGGTAGAAATCGAGACTGATACATCCGAAGCCGTCATGGTACGCATCGGGCAGAACAAAAAGTTCGCTATCACGACGTTATTGCGTGCCTTGAACGATCCAAGCCTCCAGAATGATCTCGTCCGTGACCGCCTGTTGAGTCAGGATGAACTAGGCGGTGTTTTCAATGTTGACTACCGCGAGGTGGTTGGTAAGACTCTGGCTGAGCACGTGGTTGATAATGTCACGGGTGAAGTTATCTTCGAAGCGGGTTATACAGTTGCGTATTCTGATCGTGCGAAGTTTGTTGAGCTCGCCGATGGTGAAGACAACCTGCGTAACCACCGTGTAAATGTTCGTTTCGAGGATCCGCAATACGAAACCGATGCACAGATATTGGAGCGCTTTGGTACGCGTACCGAGTTCACAGCGCCACGCGGCGGCTCCGATGAAGAGCGCGAGCTGTTTATGGCCTCCATCGTCGATACCTATGCACTTCAGGACTTTGTTTCGTCCGCTGGCAAGGTGGTTGCGATTCCCTATCAGCGTGTTGATAAGACGGTTGCAAAGACAATCTTGGAGACTCTCGAGGCAGAAAACAGCGATGGTACCGTGAGCCTACTGGTGGTTCCAAAGTATCTAAACGCTACTCTTGACATTGAAGAGGCAAACGTTGTGGATGCCAAGTCCGCGATGTTTGATATCCACCGCAAGCTTCGCCCGGGTGATCCGCCATCCGATGAGTCTGTCCGCACCATGCTCCGCGGTATGTTCTTCGATGTTCGCCGCTATGATATGGCCAAGGTTGGTCGCCATAAGCTGAACAAAAAGTTGTCCACACTGCAGATTCCGCACAAGGTACGTTGGATAACCCGCACAGATATTTGTGCGATTATCGACTATCTGATTGGTATGAAGGCGGCTGTGAGCACCGGCACCCAAGACGATGCACGTACGGCATTTACCCCGGATGACATCGACCACCTTGAGAACAAGCGGGTTCGCTCTGTGGGAGAGCTGCTTTATTCGCAGCTTCGCATGGGCTTCCTCCGTATGGAGAAGGTCGCCAAGGAGCGTATGACATCGATGGACTCCGATGACATGCTTCCACCGCTTGTCCTTTCGGTCAAGCCGGTATCTGCTGCCATCAAGAGCTTCTTCGGTTCATCACAGCTGTCCCAGTTCATGGATCAGACAAACCCGCTTGCTGAAATCACATCCAAGCGTCGTCTGTCGTCCCTTGGACCTGGCGGTTTATCCCGACAGTCTGCCAAGCTTGAAGTCCGTGACGTACACCACTCCCACTACGGTCGTATCTGTCCTATCGAGACACCTGAAGGACCGAACATTGGTTTGATTGGTTCGATGGCAGTTCAGGCACGTGTTGACCAGTTCGGCTTCCTTGAGACGCCGTACCGAAAGGTCATCAATGGCAAGGTCACCCGTGAACTCGAGTGGCTTCCTGCAGACAATGAGCATCACTACAAAATTGGACGTGCACCACTTGAGGAAGACCTAAACGAGGATGGCACATTCAAGTCGAAGACCGTACAGGTTCGCTTCAACAGCGACTACCCTGTAGTGTCGACGGATGAAGTGCAGTTCGTTGATGTCTCTCCACAGCAGCTGGTGTCTGTCGCTACGGCGATGATTCCGTTCCTTGAAAATGACGACGCAAACCGTGCTTTGATGGGCGCGAACATGCAACGTCAGGCTGTTCCTACCGTTCGTCCTGCGGCTCCGTTGGTCAAGACCGGTATGGAGCGCAAGGCAGCTGTTGACTCGGGAGCGGTGATTCTCGCTAAGCGAAACGGAACAGTTCATCGCGTTACCAGCAAAGAAGTTGTTGTCAAGACGCCTCGTGGCGAGTTTGACCGCTACCCACTTCTGAACATGGTTCGTTCGAACCAAGGGACCTGTATCACGCAACGTCCAAAGGTTGACCTTGGTCAGGTTCTGCGTCAGGGTGACCTTATCGCGGATGGTCCATGCTGTGACAAGGGTGAACTCAGCCTCGGGCAGAATGTACTCGTTGCATTTATGCCATGGAATGGTTACAACTACGAGGACGCAATCCTGCTTAGCCAACGTCTCGTTAAGGATGATGTCTTTACATCCATTCATATCGAGAAGTACGAGCTGGAAGCCCGTGACACCAAGCTCGGACCTGAGGAAATGACGCGTGACATCCCGAATGTCGGCGAAGATGCCCTCAAGGACCTCGATGAGGATGGAATCATCCGCATTGGTGCAGAAGTCCGCTCGGATGACATCCTTATCGGAAAAGTTGCTCCAAAGGGACAAGGCGAACTCACCGCTGAAGAGCGTTTGATTATCGCGATCTTTGGTAAGAAGGCAGAAGACACACGTGACGTTTCGCTGCGCGTGCCACACGGTGAGAAGGGCAAGATTGTTGACATCAAGGTGTTCAGCCGTCATAAGTACCGCTGCCGCGTCTGTGATGCCGAGTTCAACTTCTCCAAGAAGCCTGATAACGAGGATTGTCCAAAGTGTGAGGCCCGCAGTGGTCTGCAGAAGCTGGCTGGAGACGATGGTCTTCAACCAGGTGTCAATAAGCTTGTCCGTGTCTATATCGCTCAAAAGCGTAAGATCATGGAAGGCGACAAGATGGCAGGACGTCACGGAAACAAGGGTGTTGTCTCCAAGATTCTGCCTGAGGCGGATATGCCATTCCTCGCGGATGGAACCCCGGTTGATATCGTGCTGAACCCACTTGGTGTGCCTTCACGTATGAACATCGGACAGATCATGGAAACCCACCTTGGTCTTGTTGCCAAGGAGTTCGGAGTTCAGTTCAAAGAGCCTATCTTTGAGGGTTCAACAGAAGCTGAGATTCTGAACGAAATGGGTCGTTATGGCCGTCGACGTCGTCGTGACATGCTGATCTCCTACCTCCGAAGCGATTTGGACGTGGATGTTGAGCTTCCGGACGAAGATGCGGATGTTGACGATCTCCTTGGTGCAGTCCGTGCTGCGTTGGTTGACCTGGATGCCGATGAGCTCGAGCGGGTTTCCGAGATCCTTGCCGGACCTCCGGTTGGTGAGACGATTCCGCGCAACTATGCATATGACCGTCTCCTCGACTCACTTCGGGATCGCGTATGGGCACGTGTTGGCTTCTATGACAAGACCTGTAAGTCGCAGATTCGCGATGGTCGTACGGGTGAAGAGTTCAAGATGCCGGTTACCGTTGGCCGTATCTACATGTTGAAACTTGCCCACCTTGTGGATGACAAGATTCACGCACGTAGCACTGGTCCTTACTCGCTGGTTACTCAGCAGCCGCTTGGTGGTAAGGCTCAGTTCGGTGGACAGCGCTTCGGTGAGATGGAAGTTTGGGCGCTCGAGGCCTACGGCGCCGCATATACCCTGCAGGAAATCCTGACGATTAAGTCGGACGATGTCATCGGACGTGTCAAGACTTATGAGTCGATTGTCAAGGGTGATGCGATGCTCGAGCCAGGAGTGCCTGAGTCCTTCAAGATTCTTGTCAATGAGCTTCAGTCACTTGGTTTGAAGGTGACCGTCGAAGATGCGAAGGGTGAAGAAATTGATCTTCGCGACAAGGATGAGGACTACCTTGAGGACGAAGCGCAGCGCCGCAGGGCTCAGCTTCGCCAACGTGAGGAGTATGACGCACTGCCGTAGTTAGGCAGTGCCCGGTCATCGATGTAAGAAATGGCCGTCACTTCGGTGGCGGCCGCAGGTCCGAAGCTTCGGACCGATGGTTCGCGATAAGGATTCGTAATGGCAGACGCAAGTACATTCGACAAGATTCGCATTGGTATCGCATCCCCAGAACAGATTCGCACATGGTCTCATGGCGAAGTCAAGAAACCGGAGACGATCAACTACCGGACATACAAGCCGGAACGTGATGGTCTTTTCTGTGAGCGTATTTTCGGCCCTACAAAGGACTGGGAATGCCACTGCGGACGCTATAAGAAGCATAAGTTCAAAGGCGTAGTCTGTGACCGTTGTGGTGTCGAAGTAACACGTAGCAAGGTTCGTCGTGAGCGGATGGGGCATATCGAACTGTCCACGCCTGTGTGCCATATCTGGTACCTCAAGGGCGTTCCAAGCCCGCTTGCGCTGATTCTTGACATGACACCTC
>CAZSGJ010000087.1:0-10590 GCA_964606305.1 uncultured Armatimonadia bacterium | reverse complement strand
AGTAAGGGATGCGGCCATTAACGAGATCGAGATTCAGCTCACAAAGAGCACACACGAGGCAATACCAACATCAGCCGTAACCCTTGGCGGTGGCCGTGTACCGGATGCAGGCGCCGCAGACATCCACCATCCAAATATCGATGTTCAAACAGGGGATGTCCTCATCTTCGAAGTTCATCCAAATGCTAACCATGGTGCCGACACCACGAAGCTGGATCTTCGCGTTTCTGGTCTGGGGATGGGAGCCTCTGTGTTGGGGGATGTATTGGATGCGCTTCCCGGCGACGCTCCCGCGATTGGTCCCTGGATGTTTGTTGACCTCTCCGATGGCATCCGGCCTCTGGGCGAGCGCTTGATGCAGATGGATGGCAAGGCATCCCTTCGTGGCTGGTGCCGTGGGGATACGCCGAGTGTCTTTGGCAATACCGCTATGACGCCTGTAGATGTTTGGACCAAGCTACCCGCAAGAAGTGTCTTTGTGCACCCGGGACCAAAGGGACCAGTTGGTATCCTGTGGACAGCCCCCACCGCGGGAAAGATCACTGTGTCAGGTCGGATTGCGGATGCTCATCCTGGCGGGGATGGCGTATCCTGGCAGCTGCGAAAAATCCCGGGTGGCGCACCAATCGTGCAATCTGTGATGGATCGTTTTACCCAAGATGCAGTTTTGCTCCGAAAGCTTGAGAATCTAAAGCAGCAACGAACAATCGATATTGCATTCGCATGTACCGAAGGTACCGGAGCGGATGCCAGAGTACAGATTAAAGGTGACCCGGCGGTGCCCGGAGCAGTCGTTGAACGCGGCGCTCCTTCTTTTCTTGGCTTGCCCGGTGGCAAGGTCACAACCGGAAGCGGACGCCTTGAGCTTGCAAAATGGATCACAAGTCGACGGAACCCGCTAACCGCAAGAGTTTGGGTAAACCGCATCTGGCAAGGACACTTCGGATCCGGAATCGTTGAGACACCGAATGACTTTGGACTCCGCGGAGCCGCACCGGGAAACCAACCGCTTCTCGACTGGCTGGCAACCACATTCATGGAAAATGGCTGGGACACCAAGCGGCTACATAAGTTGTTAATGACATCCGATGCCTATCAACGTGAAAGTGGAAGCGGAACACGGTCCTCTCTGCTCGCTTCGTTTCCCCGGCGTAGGCTCACCGCCGAAGAGCTGCGGGATACCTACTTAATGGTTTCCGGGATGTTGGATGCCGAACCGGGTAAAGCGCATCCGTTTCCGCCAGAGCAAACGTGGGCATTTACACAGCACACTCCATTTGCGGATGACTATGAAACCGCAAAGCGAAGTGTGTATGTGATGCAAAAGCGGAATCGACGCTCGCCCTTCTTCGCCCTGTTTGATGGCCCGGATCCAAACACATCCACAGCACTGCGGGACAAAACCACCGTTCCTACGCAGGCGCTTTGGCTGATGAATAGCGCATTTGTGCACTCAACGGGTGCAGCTCTTGCGGTGCGAACGCAGACTGGCTCGGGTGATGTTGATACGTGGATGACAGCCCTGTACAGAACGTTGCTGGGAAGGCATCCAACAACCGATGAACGGAGTAGTTATTACTCGCTTGAATATGAACTTTACGATGGCAAGTCAGGGGTAACACCCCGCGCATGGAATGCATATGTCAAAGCCTTGTTGGTTTCAAATGAGGTGCTTTATGTTGACTGATTCCCTTAGCCGACGCGGAATGATCAGATCATCCATCCTTGGGACGATGTTGTTCCCTGGTCTCCTCTCGGAGCTGATGCTGCCCGATGCCCATGCATCCGATAACCCGCTCGCACCAAAAAAGCCGCACTTCAAACCGAAAGCAAAGCGCGTTATCTTTTTGTTCATGACCGGGGGCGTCTCGCATGTCGATACGTTTGACCACAAGCCAAAGCTATTTCAGGATGTTGGTCGTGAAGTCAAGCTCGACCATCCGGAGATAAAGAATCGACCAGGGTATGAGCGCATTTTCCTAAAGCGGCCCCAGTGGGACTTCAAGCGCTACGGGCAAAGTGGTATGGAAGCCAGTGCGCTGTTCCCAAACGTCGCGGCTTGCGCGGATGACATCGCACTCATTCGGTCAATGTATACGGATCATTCCAATCACTACAATGCTACCCTTGGGATGCACACCGGTTCGTTTGCCTTTGCAAGACCAAGTCTCGGTGCGTGGGTCAGTTACGGCCTTGGGAGCGAAAATAGTAACCTGCCATCGTTCGTAACGATTGCACCGGCGCAGACGTATGCTGGTTCTCAGGTGTACGCCAGTGACTTCCTTCCTGGAGCGCACCAGGGCACGCGGATTGTGCCTGGTCCAGTCCCGATTGCCGACATAAAACCTGATTCCAACATGGATGATCAACGTAAGGCATTGAACGCACTTGCTAGGATGAATCGTCGGCATGCACTTAGCAGAGGTGGAGATCCTCAGCTTGCTGCCCGAATCCAGTCATTTGAGACGGCATTTGGGATGCAAATGGCGGTTCCTGATGTCTTTGACTTCACCAAAGAATCCGATGCAACGCATGCTTTGTATGGGCTGGAGCGGGGAAGTACATCCGGTTTTGCCTGGCAGTGCCTCGCTGCCCGCCGATTAGTGGAGCGCGGCGTGCGGTTTGTCGAGCTCATCGACACCGGATCAAGCGGGAACTGGGACTCACATGGAGACATGATGGACCATGAGCGTCTCGCACGAAATGTGGATAAGCCGATTGCAGGTTTGCTAAAAGACTTGAAATCGCGCGGAATGCTGGAAGACACGCTTGTTGTCTGGACGACCGAGTTTGGCAGGACGCCATTTAACAATACAGCCGATGCACGCGGGCGCGAGCACCACAGCTGGGCGTTTTCATCCTGGCTTGCGGGTGGAGGAGCCAAGGCTGGAATCACCCATGGTTCAACGGATGACTACGGAATGCGTGTCGAGACGGATGGTGTACACGTTCACGATTTCCACGCGACGATACTGCACCTCATGGGGCTCGATCATACCCGTCTGACCTATCGCCATAGCGGACGTGATTATCGTCTGACGGATGTGTATGGGAACGTTGTCCGCAACGTGGTGGCTTAACGCTAAAAAGCCTTTCTCGTATGGTTATCTACAGAGAAAGGCTTTGAAGTTTTCCGGTTTTGAGCGTTTAGCGGTTCATCGGTCCGCCGGGCATTCCCCCGGGAGGCATCCCGCCACCTGGCATTCCACCTGGTCCGCCGCCCTGCATCTGGCCGTAGCCACCGCCACCGCCGCGGTTCATCATCTCGCGTTGCATTGAGCCACCACCTGGTGCTCCGCCTGCTCCGCGGGATTGCATGCTTCCGGATGCGCTGTATTGCGACCCGCCGCCCTGACCACCACCCATTTGCTTCTTCATTTCAGCCATGTAGCGATTACGGTCCATCGGCACGGTGTAGCTACCATTGTCTGACTGGATACGTGCCGAAATGGCCCAGCCTGCAAGTCCGAGAAGGCCGATTGCTGCAATGATTACGACTGGCAGCGGGAGGTTATTGATTTTTTCTTTCATCTTATTTCCAAACCTTTTCCTTCAGTAATCAGGTAGGTCGCCCGGGCATCTGCAGAGGGAAGCACTTGGGATGCCCCTCCCGGCCAGATTACCTCAATAGAATCTACCTTGTTGGATCCGCCTAATCCAAACGTCAGCGTCCGCTCACTCTCCGAGAGGAAGCTGCCACCACTGCGGACGTATTGCTGCTGCTGAATCCCGCCCGCTTTGACGATAACCCTTGCCCCAATGGCATTGCGGTTCGTCTTTTCTCCAACGAGCCGGAGTTTTATCCAGCTGTTGTTATTTCCACCATCGTTGCGGAGGAGTAAGAACTTGCCGTTATTATCCACAACGCCGATATCGAGATCGCCATCGCCATCGATGTCGCCATACGCTGCTCCACGCCCGACAATCTGATAGTTCATCCCGGCAGCCTTGCTGACATCGCTGAACTTCTTGCCCGTTTCATTGTGGAACAGCAAAGGTGTTTGCTTGAATGTTAGGTTACTTTGATACGTGCTGACGATGTCATCTACGTGACCATTGGTCGCGTAAAGGTCCTGCCAGCCATCCAGATCGTAGTCGAAGAAGAAGGTCGCAAATGTAACATTCAAGAGGCTTGGACTAACCAAGCCACGGGTCTGAGCGTTGTTTTCAAACATCCCCGTCCCACCCTCCATCGGGTCAAACAGGGAGAGGCCTTCCTCAGCAAAGTTGCCGATGACCATGCTAAAGTTGCCATCATTTTTGTAGTCGGCAACATCGATGCCCATACCAGCCTTGGCACGGCCATTTTCAGCGAATGCGATACCCGTCTCCACACCGCGCTCGACGAATTTCTTGCCACCTTCATTGATGAAAAGGAAGTTTGCCCACGTGTCATTACTGACGGCGATGTCTATCCAGTTGTCACCGTTGTAGTCTGCGAGGGCGATGCCAAATGACTTCCCGACAGCACAGTCGAGTATTCCCATCGGCTTGCTGACATCTTTGAATGTCCCATTTCCCTCATTGTGGTAGAGGGTGTTCCGGGCACCTTCAAAAGTCCCGGGAGGGCAGTAGCCACGGACGCCATTCTTGCCGCAAAACGGATCCAGCGTTGTAGACCATTTGACATACTGGCAGACGAAGAGGTCAAGCTTGCCATCGTTATCGTAGTCAACCCACGCTGCCCCCGAGCTCCACTTGAACTCAGGCTTAAGGCCAGGCAAGCCAACTCCCTTGACCCCTGCCGCAGCCGTAACATCGGTGAACTTACCGTTTGTATTCTTTAGCAGACGGTTGTCGCCGACCGCGGTGATGTAAAGATCATCCCAGCCATCATTGTCATAGTCACCGACAGCCACACCCATTCCGTAGAGTGAGAAGTACAGGCCGGCTTCTTTGGTGACATTCGTGAACTTGCCTTTGCCATCGTTTTGGTAGAGGGCACTGTATGCCTTGAGAGGATTTTTATCCCATGCCCAGCCGGAGCTGTTAATGACCAACAGGTCAGTATCGCCATCATTGTCGTAGTCAAAGAACGCAAGGCCCGACCCAACTGTTTCCGGCATTAATTTGCGACCACGCGAACCATTTTCGTGCTTGAAATCGACGCCTGCCTCTTCGGCAATGCTCGTGAAGACCACTGGTTTAGTCGACGCCGTTCCGCTTGAGGATGTTTTGTTACATCCCAACCCAGCGATAGAAACTGCTACAGCGAGGACTGTCGCAATGGTTAGAGTTGTCTTCGCGTGCATCACTTTGCGGATGCCTCCAGTGCCAGCAGCTGTTCCGTACGTCCGAGGCGACCATAAAGCTGCTTCAATATAGTCCTGGTGCGCTTGTCTTTAGCATTGCGTCCGATGATACGTTCGTATTCAGCTGTCGCTCCGCCAAGGTCTCCGGCATCGAGGAGGAAGTCTCCGTATGCCTGGATATCTTCAGTTTTTGCCTTGGGACCACGAGCGCGCGTTCGCAGGGTGTCATGCTTTTGCTCAAAGGAGACGTACTTTGTGTAGAGCTGCATCATTTGCTGATTGGATTCTTTATCGCCAACCTTAGCATAAACGCGTGCCAACTCTAAATAGCCTGGTCCATAGCCAGGTTCAAGGTCAATTACATGCTCCAGGCATTGGACGGCCTTTGCCGCTTCATTGTTTGCCAGATAGCACTGTCCAAGCTGCAGCCACGCCAGCTCATCCTGTGGTGCAAACTTGACCGCACGCTCTGTCAGCTCCAGGGCTTTGCGCAGGCGCTCCGGATTGTCCGCGCGGTCCTGATAGAGGCTCCCAAGCGTCTTTAGCAGCGTTGGGTCTTCCGGTGCAACGGCAAGAGCCGCTTCCAGTTCTTTTTCTGCATCATCACGCTTGCCGGTCCGTCGCAGCTGTTCGGCCACCTCGATACTGATGGCCGCACGACGTTCAGGTGCCATCTCAGCAGCTTTTCGGAGACACTCTAGGCGCTTCGGGAGCGTTTCCCTGGTTTCCGCCTGAAAGTACGCATATGCGCGCAGAAGGAGGTCATCCACCGTATTTTCTTTCGTGGCTTCCTCGATTGCTGCGACGTACTCCTTTGTCTTCTTGAGTCCGCGATAGGCCTCCGCAACAGCAATCAGTGCGCGGCGTTTGCGTTTAGGGTTTGTGGTGGTAGCAGCCTTTTTGGCCATCACCAATGCTTCAGCGAATGCGCCACGAAGACCAAGAGCCGTGGCATCCCAGTAATTGGCATCATCTTTGTAGCCGGCCTTTTCGCAGGCACGCGCTGCACGGTATGCGGCTGGGTAACCCTGATCAACGGTTGCAATCTGGTCAAGGGCATAGGCGGCCTTTTTGAAGTCGCCGCGCCGGGCATATTCCTGCCCGATGCGTTCGTATACATCCGGGGCAGCTGGATTCAATTCGTTCGCTTTAAGCCACGCTTTGAGCGCGCCATCGTAATCCTTTTGACGATAGAGAATCAGACCATACAGGTAGTTTGCACCGGCCTGATCGGGAGCAATAGGCAGAAGTTTTTCAAGGTAACCCTTGGCTTTGGATGCGTCGGCATTGTCCATCGCTGTACGGGCAGCAAGTGTCAACGCGCCGGGGTCATCCGGGGCAAGCTGTAGAAGTTTTTCGGACAGCTGGCTGGCCGCCTTTTCATCCGCGCACGAGACGAGCGCCATCACAAGGCGTTCCAGACCGGTCTTGTCGGTGTAGTCAGGATGTTCTGCAATCCATTTGGAGAGGACATCCCGGGCTGCACCGGTACGTCGGGAGTCAACGTGAAATCCGGCCAGGTTCAACACGGAATCAACGCTGTCAGGAGAGAGTTTTGCAGCCTTTTCAAGCTCAATCTGCGCTTCTTCTTCACGCGCAAGACGGCTAAGTGTTCTGCCTAAAATGGGTGAGACCCTGATATCGGGGGCTCCAAGGGCACGCGCTGCCAAAAGGTGGCGCCGCGCCGACATAAACATACCTTCGCGGTCTTCGATGTTTGCGAATTCGATATAGGCATCGATGTCGCTCGGGTCGTTCTTTATGCGCTCAGTGTAATACTTGCGCTTGGCATCGAAGGGGGCGTTCGGTGGCGGAGCAGCCGCCTTGCCATTCAGTACGAAGTACGAGATTGGCAAGGCAACTGCGCAGAGTGCCAAAACACCGGACAGGAGATGAATGCGTCGCAATGGTTACCTACTGTCCGTGTTTAAGAACCTACCAGGCGTTCGGGTTATTGTCGTTTCCACGGGAACTGGAGTCACCGAAGATATCGAACTCACCACCCCAGTCAGCACGGGTATCCAAAGCACCACCAGGACGCTGTGCGATACGGGTGATACCTGGACGAATCCAGAACTGGCTCAGCTTGATAGCTTTGGCATGGCCATCAAAGTAGATGACGTTTGCCATTCCGTTGTGGCGTGGAACCGGAACCTGTGTTGGTTCATTTCCACCTTCCCAGCTCATACGAAGCGGGTTGTGGAAGACGGCGCCGGAACCACCCGACTTATAGCCACCTGGTCCATTGTAGTTGTCAGGATTTGCCAAGAATGCAGCACGTGCCTTCTGGGATCCATCGTTCCACAGTGCCCAACCTGGATCGGATGCTTCCTTGGTGATTGCACCAGCATCTGCGAACAAAACGATGTTTGCAGGGCGGCTGATACTTGCCAATTCAGTGTTCGATCCGTGACCAGCACCACCCCATGTCGACATCGTGTCGTTGATGGAGTAACCCTTGGACCGGTTGGTCTTGTATGGGTTGTCCTGGTAATGGCTGTCAGCCCAACCTGGACCTTGGAATGCGGTCTGATCAGGGCAGAGCTGAGCGGAGAAGTTCTTGGTGTATGGCTCGATGATGAACGGCCAGAAGCGACGCCAGTCACGATCTGTGCCATCCGGAGTCCGACCAATGACGGAAACTGGGTACTCCAGGTGTGCTGGGATTACAGTTTCGTCGTAGTCTTGCATGTACATCATGACTGCCAAACCAAGCTGCTTGGTGTTTGACAGACAGGAAATCGCGCGTGCTTTCGCACGAGCTTGTGCAAAGACTGGGAACAGGATCGCTGCGAGAATCGCAATGATGGCGATAACTACCAGTAGTTCAATCAAAGTAAATGCACTGGTTCGACCAGCAGCCTTATGATTTGTATTCATTGACTAACTTCCTACCTCCTTGATAGGCGTATTCGGCAACCACCGCCGAACCGCGAATCTATGTCCGGGATACCGGATCGACATCACAGACACAGACAAAGTCGCGCAACAATGCGAAACTGTGTAAATGAGATGCTACGAATACTATTGGTGTGTGTCAAGTAAAAACTCACACTGGTCGTAGAATTGTCAAAGAAGACCGAAGACAGGGTTTTTGAAGCCCGTTACGCGTCGTTACACAGGTGTGCATGATCATTCAAACCGCTCAGTCAAACCCTTGGTGAGATATGCCCCCAGAAACGTCCCATCCAATAAGCCAACAACCAGTCACTCGGTCGGTCCTCACGCTCTCCATTTCGCCCAATCACCGCAAAATAAGGCTCCTGATCCCAGTTACATAAGCCCATCTCATCCCGGGGGACCAGCTTGCTAAGCTTGACGCCATCCCGACCAGGCACCCGGTCAAATGTCACATCCTCGCGGAAGCGGTTATCCACCGTCCACTCAATTTGGTCGAGCGGCCACTCACGAAGCGTTGTCATCGCGCCATCGAGTGGCACCCGGGACCCGGAATAGGTGTTGAAGACAAAGTCATAAAACGGGATGTTGTCTCGTACGCAGCCTTGGTGCCATTGCCGTAATGCTTTGGCGACAATCATCTTCAAATCAGGGACGACCAGGTGATTGAACAGATTTGGAAAGACCATTGAGAGCAGCTGATCATTGATGTGCGTTGCCTCGCTTGGTGTCACATACCCTAGCTTGCCTATGTTTTCTGCATAGCCATGTTTTTGAATCAAGTCGTTGGCAGCATCCAGGTACTTCTTTTTCCGTGTCATGTGATACGCCACACCGAGATGCGAGATGATTTCAGTGGAATTTCCGTACCGCTCTTCATTCCAATTCGGGTCGTCATTCAGACTGGTGGGTGACCAGTTCCCCCAGCGGGTCGCTTTGCCATCGATGTCCTGAAGCACATAGCCATTGTCAACAATCCCGCCAATAATCCGATCGACTAAGCCAGCAACCCGTCGTTTGTCCGCGGCATCCGCGACGAGGTCATGAAAGAACGCATAGCCAAACATATGCCCATCCACTTCATCCGAGCTGGCATCCCGCTTCCACAAATACTTTCCATCCTTTGTCGGTATCCAGCGCTTCTCGATAGGCTTTTCCCTTGGGTCGCGCAGCTTCGCCTCAGCGATTTCATCCATCGTGAATGTACGGTCAACCTCATGTCGTGGTGCCGTTCCGATGGGAAGCACCGAGCGTGCAATAAAGTGCGGCGTCCCGGTTGCTTCCTGAAGAATCTCCATCGCACGGAACGCAGCCCGCGCGTTTGCCTTTGCACGCGGGTCTTTGGTTACGGCATAGCGTAGCGACTCAATCGCGATGTACATCCCTGTGTGCTCGCCATCGTTGTCATCATCTTCGATAAAGCTTGCCGATAAGTCTCCGCGCTTCTTCAAAACCGCTGGTCCGACAAGACCAGGTTCGCGGATATGCCGCTTGCGCAGCACTCCCAAGAAGTAATCAGCCTTTTCCTCAAGCGTCATCTTCATACGGCGAATCGCATCCACGCCGCCCGCCGTCGCTACCCACGCTGTGCCATCCGGCCCGATAGCCACCCCACGCGCATCATCGGCGAGCAACCAACGTCGCGAGTGACGCAGCCGGAAGCGGTCGCCATCAAACCGAACCACACCGATGCGACTTGGTAACCAAATACGACCATCCGCATCCTGAGCCACAGCACGCAGCTCTCGGCAAGGGATTCTTTCCTTGGATGACAGACTCCTGACACGCGTTCGTCCCCGGTAAATGTCGAGTCCGCCGGTGCCCGCAACTGCAATATCGCCATTGCGCAAGGCCCGGATTTCATGAACATTTGAGCTTAAGAGCACATCCGGGCGGCCCCAACGCACAACAGGCTTTTTGCCACTTGGATCTAATATATAGAGGCCGCTCGCGGTTCCAACCCAGATACTGCCATCCGATGCCAGATAAACCGTCCGGACATTCTGCATCGTCCTGCCGGGCAGCTTTGTCCACTTGCCGCCCTTGTTCCAGAAAACACCATCCGGGCCCGCGGCGATGACAAGATTGCCTTTGGCATACACCGCACCAATAGGACCCTGCGGAAACCCTGATGCTGGCTGCACCTTTCCATCACTCATCATCCATAGACCGCTGGTTGCGCCAACCCAGACCATCCCGCTGCTATCAATGCAAATGCTGTGACTGCTACCAACCGCATCCGCGCCAGCTGGCTTTACCCACGCAGCACGCACAAGGACTCGTGGACCCGCTTTCGTTGCAACCCATACCTGACCAACTTTGTCGAGAACAATTGCGCGTACATCATTTTCATCCGCCGACCCGAGCGGCCACGGTTCGTGGTATTCCTGCCAGAACGGCTTATCGGGCATCGGAATTGGTTTTGGGTTTGATTGTTTTG
>CAZSGJ010000086.1:0-11325 GCA_964606305.1 uncultured Armatimonadia bacterium | reverse complement strand
GCTAGGCGGTTGTGTTTACCGCGGAGACCCTGCCTGGTGCGCTGCGCCGGGTGGGGTTTTTCTTTTTTTGCGCGAAGTCAAAAAATGTCTGCAATGAACTTGAACTAACTCATCAACTCACACCTCCAGCTCAAAGATGAAAAAATAAAAGACCCCCGCGTACACCGTACACAGAGGTCCCTACATACAACCAAATCTGACTTAGATATCAATATCTTTGATACGCGCGATTTGCGGATCCAACATCATATGGAACTTGCCATCCGCGACATCAAAGATGCCCGTTGCCACACGGTCAATCAGGAAGTTATCGTGGGTAGACATCAGAATCGTGCCCTGGAACTTGATCAATGCCTCGATCAAAACCTCACGAGCCAGTGGATCCAAGTGGTTTGTAGGCTCATCGAGGATGTAGAAGTTAGCCGGACGTAGCAGGAACTTTGCAAGTGCAACACGGGCACGCTCTCCTCCTGACAGCACGCCTACTTTCTTAAATGGCGCATCCTCGCCGCGGAACTGCAAGCGGGCCAGCAGACCGCGCGCAAGCTCCTCGAGCTTAGGATCGATACCTGCCATCGTCTCCTCGAAGACAGTGACTTCCTTGCGAAGGGCTTCTGCCTGATGCTGCGCAAAGTAGCCAATCTCGGTCTTTGGATTCAGCTGAATCTTGCCACTCGTCGGACTTTCAACGCCTGCGACCAGGCGTAGGAAGGTTGATTTTCCGACTCCATTTGGACCGGTGAGCGCAATTTTGTCGCCACGTACCATCTGAAGGGTGATGCCATTGAGGATTGTTTTGTCACCGTACTTCTTGACGACATCCTGAATAATGACAGGCTCCGGAGCCTCGCGGGGTGGCTCTGGAAACTCGAGGTAAATCGTACGCGGGCGAGCCTTCGGCTTCGGCAAGATGTCAATCTTCTCAAGCTGCTTTACACGGCTCTCGACCATTCCAGACTTGGACTTGTTGCCCTTCCACCGCTGAATAAACTCTTTCCAGTCGGCAATTTCACGCTGCTGGGCATCGTAAGCCTTGAGGTCGCGCTGGTACGCTTCCTCCTTGAGGCGCTCATAGTCCTCATAGTTACCGGTGTACTGTGTGATGCCACAGTCGTCGACTTCGACAATCTTCTCACAAACGGCGTTCAGGAACTCCGGTTCGTGCGAGATACAGATGACCGAGCCGTGGTAGTTCGGGATGTAGTCATACATCAACCAGTACTTTGCCGTGACATCAAGGTGGTTCGTCGGTTCGTCAAGGAACAGGTAGTCAGGCTCCTGCAACAGCAGCTTTGCCATTGCGATACGCATCTGCCAGCCTCCCGAAAAGGTATCCGTGAGGCGGTCAACTGCATCCAGCTCAAAGCCAAGTCCTGCCAAAACGCGACCAATACGTGCATCGATCGTATGGGCATCCGCACGCGCGAGGTCATTCGCTGCCGAATCCAATGCCGCAGCATCCGCACGGCTCATGTCGCCATCTGCCATCGCATTGGATGCCTTCATCAAGCGGGCTTCGATGTCATCGACATTCGGAAATGCATCCCGCATCTCTTCAGCAATCGTCACACCCAGACGGCACTGTGACTCCTGGTTGAGGTAGCCAACGGTCGAGCCATGACGATGAATCGCGCCTTTGTCTGCCTCTTCTATTCCTGCGAGGATTTTGACAAAGGTGGATTTGCCGGCGCCGTTGATACCGACGATGCCGATGCGCTCCTGCTCGCCGAGGATAAGGGAAATGTCCTTGAGGACATTCTGTGGACCAAAACTCTTGGAAATCTTCTCTGCGGATAACATTGGATAACTCCGGGACACCGGACTGCTGCCGGCGTTACATGGAAAGACGGCGCGCCTACTGGAACGCCGCCGATTTACAGGCAAGATTGTACCGTAAAGAAAAATGCGGATTATTTTCACAGAGTGATGTCACAGCCGCACCCCGCCTTTAGATATTAGATACAGATGAACACACTTGAACCACAACTAACCCCGAAATCCGCCGGGGGCTACCGAATTCTGCATACTGCTGATTGGCATCTTGGTAAACAACTGATGGACCAGGAGCGCCATTTGGACCATCAACGCTTTTTAGAGCACTTTCTTCACGTCGTGAAAGAGCATTATGTCGATGCCGTTATCATCGCCGGGGATGTCTTTGATGGTGTCAACCCGCCAGCAAAGAGTGAAGAGCTCTACTACAACACTCTTGCGACACTGCACTCAATGGGCATTGCCGCACTGGTTATCTCTGGAAACCACGATTCACCAACAATGCTGCGGAGCGCATCCACCATTATCGGAAAGCTTGGCCATCACATCATTACGGATGTTCCAGAATCCAGAGTCCCACATATCGTTTACCTTCCCAGTAAGGAGTTGCCCCGAGTCGCCATCGCTGCGGTGCCGTACATGCGCGAAGGTGACCTGCGCAAGGTTGAGCTGGATGAAGACATGTCTGTCATCCGTGAACGGGTTCGCACTGGTTGGCGGGAGCTCTATTCCGCTGCTGCCGATGCGGTAACCTCGCAGTCTCCAAATATCCCTGCAATCGCAACCGGGCACCTCACGGTTACCGGTGGAGAAACGAATAAAGACACCGAGCGGGAAATTCGTATCGGCGGGGTTGGAGATGTCGACCTCAGCGCATTTCCAGACCGCTTTGGCTATGTCGCGCTTGGGCACCTTCATCGCCCGCAAAGCTTTCCCAAAGGGGCGGAAAATGGTGGCCATATCCGGTATTCCGGCAGCCCCATCGCCCTCGGGTTCTCTGAAGGCAGCCATCAAAAGGCATTCCAAATCATTGATGTTGAACCCTCTGGATTGCTCACCATCAATGCACTTCCAATAGCCGGAAACCGCCGCCTGATACAGCTCCGCGGCACTATTCAGGAGCTGGAAGCAAAAATTGAAGAGCTTGTTCAACCTGCTGAAGGTGAGCTGCAGCCATGGGTGGAGCTGGTGCTGACCAGTGATGAAACCTTTCAGAGCGCAGACAGCCTCTCCGCAAGCCTCAAGAAACTGGTCATGGCTAAAGGCTACGCTCCCGTTGGTGGCGTACAGCGCGATCTCCAGGATGGCGTTGTTGCGTCCACTGCCGAACGCACTACCGATGAGCTGCTCTCAGAGCTGGACACCATCCGCGAAAATGAGTACGACACCATTCAACATCTGATGCAACGCTTAATGCCTCGGGATGATGACCCAACGGAATTTGATGCTCTCTTGACTTTGCTTCGAACTGAAATTCTCGAGCCACGGAGGAACGGCTGATATGAAACCCCTCAAACTGATCATCGAAAATATCAACTCTCTCCGCGGGCGTCACACAATTGATTTCACAACCGGCAATCTTGCAGGATGTGGACTCTTCGCCATAATCGGGCCCACCGGGAGCGGGAAAACCACCATCCTGGATGCCATCACACTTGCGCTCTATGGGCAGGCTTGTCGCTATGGAGGGAAGTCCTCCCCTGCGGATGTGATGACAACCAATACTGCCTTTAGTGAAGCGACTCTGCTGTTCTCCAGTGGTGACATGACATATGAGGCATCCTGGCGCCTGCGACGTGCCCGGGGGGCGGCCGATGGTGCATTACAGCCTGTTGAAGTGATGCTTAAACGCATTGCGAAAGATGGCAGTGTCACCGTACTCGCCGAGCAGATCACTCGGATGAAAGCTGAAGTTGATCAAATTCTTGGCATCAACTATGAACAGTTTCAACGGGTGGCACTCTTGCCCCAAGGCGAGTTTGACCGTTTTCTGACTGCCAAAGATGATGAACGGACACAGATTCTCGAGAAACTGACGGGAACGGCCAAGTATCGTGAAATTGGTGATGCCATCCGAAAGATGCTTAGGCAGGCTTCGGCTGGGACAAAGTCACTGCGCGACAACATCAGCGGCCTGCAGATGAGCCTGCTTTCTCCCGATGACCTAACAGCAAAAACGGAGCGTCTGAAGGAACTCGATGTTCTCGTGCCAAAGGCTAAGCAGACCGCCGATGACCTTGCGGCAAGGGCGAAGTCTGCAGAGGACTATGTCCGTGCCATTGGATTGGAAAAGAGCTATGCGGAAGAACTTAGCAAAGCTCAGGAATCGCTGAAAGCGCATCAGCCAAAGCTCGCACAACTCACCCGATTTCGTTCATTGAAACCCGTTTTCGATGCACAACGGGACATGCTCGGAGCAGTGGCTCGTCTCGGTACTGTCGAGACTAATCACAAAGCCGCAGTATTGCATGCAAAACAAGCCGCTGACCTGGTATCGGTCACCCGCGCACAAGTGCTGCATTATGGACGCGAGACAATGCGAAGCGGCTTGCTCGCAGCTTCGGCCGCAGCGGAAGCGATTGGGTGGCTGCCGTTTCCATCGATATCCGATGCAATCACAGCTATCCAGCCGATATCCGTTGAACTGACGGCTATCTGCACGGCACTACCTCAGGTGTCGCGCAGCCAATCCGATGCCGAAATTGCATGGCAACAGCTCTGGATCAAGATGACCGAGGTGCCGACAGTTGTCGAAGCTGCTGGTTTGGAAAGCGAGCCGGTTGCACAATCAGAGCGCGAAGCCGCCACTAAAGCTGTTGAGCGTGCCTATACATCGATGCTGGCGAATCTTGGCGATCAAGTGGCGAGTGAACGTCGCACCGTTAATGCGCACTTGCAAAACATTGCCAGTGTTTCCAAGGTTGCTGAGCTGGAAGAGCAGCTGGAGAAAGGGAAGGGCTGTCCCCTCTGCCGACAGGTTGTGGTCGCAGTTCCCGAAAAGGGCACATCCGCTGCTGAACTTGCGAGTGCTCAGACCGCGTTGGATGCTGCGCAAACAGAGCTCAATCGACTTGAAAATCGTGTGCAACGGGCTGGTCTGTTACAAGCTGGTCTTTCGGGTGACAATGGTCTGATTGGTACCTGGAAGGCTGCCGCAGCACGTGCCGCAGCCGATGCCGCAAAACTGGATGCCTCAATTAAGGCAGCGAATCTGACTCCCGATACACAACATATTCCTGGCATCGGTGGACACCTTGCTGCGTTGACAAATGTCCTCACCTACAGCGTGGCTGAAGCATTACTTCGACAAGTACAGTCCGATGGACATGATGCAAACGATGTTGCCGCAGCTGCACGACCCGCGCCGCAGTGGGCATCGATGGAGAAAGCTGTCGAGATCTACAACCGTCACATCAGTGAACTAACCAAGGCTGAATCCGCGGTAAGTGCTGCCTGGGAACAGGTGAACCAGCAGTCAGCCGCCGCGAAACTGGCATCCGATACGTTCACAACACAAATGGTGGCGCACTCGGTCGGCGATCCTGCAGAGCTGGATACGGTTTTCCTCACAGATTCCGAAACTCGCACCATAGAAGAGCAGCGGGAGAAGCTGCTTAGTGATGAACAGGTTCTTACTGGCAAGCTTCAGCAAGTGCGTCAGTCACTTGCATTGCTGCAAGCAGTCCAACCGCCTCTGCCAGCGACGCGTGAACTGGTGGATGCCCTGGTGGCCGATGCACATGCCAAACGTCAGGCGTCAAACGATGCAATCGCTGAGCAGTCATCACTTGCCGGGGCGATTGAAAAGGATGCCAATGTGCGGTTACAGCTTGCGGACCTCGAGCGGCAGCTGGCAACACAGTCGGTTAGCGAAGGGAGATGGAAGCTACTGGATGACAAATTCGGTGGTGATAAGCTCACGCGTTTGGTCCAACGGATTGGAATGGATGCTCTTCTTGGTTATGCAAACCAGCGTCTGCAGTCGTTCAGTAACCGGTATCAGCTGCGAGGAGTCGATACAGATGGACTTGGGATCCTGGTGATCGACCGGCGTAATCTGGATGCCACACGTGCGACATCGAGTCTTTCAGGTGGCGAAAAATTTCTGACATCCCTAAGTCTTGCGCTGGGTTTGTCCGACATCGCAAGCCGCTCTGCACGTATTGACAGCCTGTTCATAGATGAAGGGTTTGGCACACTGGATGCCGAGACGCTTGAAACAGCCCTTTCAGCACTGCAAATGCTACGAACAGATTCAGGACGTCAGGTCGGAATCATCTCCCATGTTGGAGCGCTGCAGGAACGCCTCCAAGCCCGCATCGTTGTGCAGCCAAATGGGGATGGAACCAGTTCTCTTGCGGTGAGCTGAGCTCAAAATAAAACTCTAACCAGACTCACGGGCTCCTATACCGTCGCAGAAGCACCTACGCTATTGCGATTGAATGGGGGCCTTGTTTGTCGTAAGTGCATGTCGTAGTTGTCGCTGATTGGTCGCTGGCAGAGCCGCCGGAACAGTCTAACGTTTGATGAATCAGGTGTTAGTTTTCTTACCAAGTCACTGTTTCTGAGGAACCCTGAACAAACTTCAGGTGTTAGTTCTACATCGTGACCTGATGTAAGGGGCGCAACGTACCGATAGTTAACGCATACGTATCGTCGCATCAGGTTTCAGGTTCTGATGCAAATAGATGTACCAATGTTCGCTGGAATGGTAGAGGTTAATGCGAAGAGTACTACGCCGCGCGTCCCGTCGCGTTTGGAATATAGCTGGAGAGGTCATGCATTATCGCAAGCCTGATTTGTCCAACGCTGGCTTTAGGCGTGCATTTACACATCAACATGTTGTCGACACGGTACGGCAGCAGCTGTCCAAATCCCGGCCGCTTGCAGGAACGGGGATATCCAGAGATGACTACCTGGATGTTGCTGAGGGAGTCGCCCGCTACTTTGCCGGACATCAACGGGACTCCGGTGAGGTAATTGACCCGGTTGATGGACTCGAACATCAGTACAGCACCCCATGCTTTGCACTCCTTGTCGCTGTTCTGCATAAACACAATCGTGCTAATGATTTGATTGGCCGGGCATGGAATGCCCTCTTGGCGGCAACGGATGCTGTCAGTCAGAACGTTGCAGCTGACAACCACGGTGATTTCTATCTGTTCAATGCCGTTCAGGCTCTCAATATTCTTAAGAGCATCTATCCAACAGACATCCGCATAGCAGTTGTTGAGTCACGGATTCGAAAAGTGATTCCACATGATGCTTACCGCTACATTTACACCCCGCAGCGTAAGCATCTTCATAACTGGAACATCATCGCAAGCTGTGGAGAAATACTGCGCGAGCAGGCCGGCCTGGGAAATGGTTCATTTCACGATAGACACCTTGAGCGACAACTCCTGAATTTCACTGCGGATGGCATGTACGTCGACCCGAATGTTCCGATGGTTTACGATGCCTTTCCGCGTTATTTTTTGGAAGTGGTCGCCGAGCTTGGCTATAGCGGACGGCACCGGGATGCCATCGACGTGATGTTGGAGCGCGGAGAGCTGATGTCTCTCCTAATGCAATCACCATGCGGTGTGTTGCCCACAGGTGGTCGGACAAAGCAGCACACGTGGGGAGATCTGCAGCAGGTAACGATTTTTGAAATTGCCTCACGCCGGTTTGCAAACCGTGGAGACTATGTTTACGCCAAGGCCTTCAAGCGCGGAGCACACCTGGCATTTGCATCGGCACTCCGCTGGCTTCGACCAACGGGCGAGTTTCAGATTGTCAAGAACCATATCGAGCCTGTGAACCGGCACGGTTACGAGGTTTATTCGCACCACTCGCAATACAACCTTCTGCCGGCAACCATGCTGGCTCTGGCGGCTGATTTTGCGGATGAAAGTATTGAAGAAGGTCCTACACCGTGCGAGGCTGGCAGCTATACGCTTGATTTACCCGCATTCCACAAAGTCATTGCAAACCATCATGGAACCGGTATTGTCATCGACACAAAGGCCGACACCCGCTACGATGGCACCGGGCTCCTCCGCGTCCATCAGGCAGGCGGAGATCCGATTCTAGGTCCAAATGATGTCCCGGCGGCGGATGAGTACCCAATGAACATTGGGGTGGCGTGGCGCGAATTCACCGGAGGGGATTGGGTACATCTGGCCAGTCATGGACAACATACCGACATCACAACAAAGCTGGCCGCATCAGATAGTTCAGATGGACACCGAACGATCACCATGGTCTATTCCATACCGTCATCCGGACACACGATTACCGAACACTACGACCTCTCACTGACCGGGGTTGATGTCAGTATCACAGTGGATGGTGCAGTTGAAGCCCTGACGCTTACCTATCCCTGCCATGTCTCCGATGGCAAGCTTTCCCCACAGATTCTTATCGAAGGGACGCTGTTACAAACATCCATCGATGGCACAACGCGCACCTTCTCAGTTACGACTCCGGGGGCCGGACCTCTGAAGCTGCAGGATGAGAAAGTGGCGTATCGCAATGGCCATGTTCAGTGCGTGACATCCACAATTCCGGGGCGAACCATTCAGTATTCGGTTATGGATGGCGCATTGGCGGCGCCAGCAGGCTTCGGTATAGGACGAAGCCTCGGTAGGCTGTCATCAAATATTTGAATCGCTTTATTAGTCGAGCGATTTGTACAGCCATATCGCTCCACAAACCGTCAGCATATGAGGGACAAATGCGCTCAGTGGTGCTGGCAAAAGTCCAGCTCCTGCCGCTGCCTGTAACAGCAGCAGTGTGTTCCATGTGACAAATGCCAGAATTATGCTGACCAGAATGCCAGCAAAGCTTCCCGCCTGAATAAATCGAATGGCTAGTGGTGGGCAGATGATTGCAAACGCCAAACACATCGTCGGTAAAGCGATTCTGAACCACAGGGATGCCTCGATTCCGTTAAGTTTTGCGATATCACCCTGATTGCGGGCAGCCCGTGACATCGTGGCAAGCTCTAGCAGCGTTCGCGTACTGGCATCCCCGCCGATGAGGCTTGGAACACTTACAAAATCAAGCGTTACGGGAACATCGCGGACCGCAAAGCCAACCTCGCTCTCAAGCATCCCCTTCCGCCCATAGGTGTGAACCACTCCACCCTTCAACATAAGGTGTCCACGGGTGTACATGCCAGTGGGTGCCGTTATCACCGATGTTCCCTTCACGATAATGACATCTACAAGCTGGCGGGCGGCTTTCCCGGCCGGCATCGATGCGCTAAACGCGACAAGCTGTCGTGTTTTGGCATCCGGGAGCGCACCTGCAAACAGGGTTTCCTGAGGGCTTGCAAATATAGGTTGGCCTCCTGCGGCAATTCGCGGCGCGATATCTGTGAGGCCGAGGGCGATCACTGCCATAACCGCCCCCATAAATGTCAGAGAGCGGTGTATCTGGGGTAGCCTAAGGCCCGCTGCACGAAGGGCTATTGTTTCGTTGTCACGGCAGATGCGGTTTGCGGCGAGGGAGCAACCAAGGGCACACGCGATAGGCATCGCGAGGGAAATAACTTGAGGTAGCGCGCGCAGAATCCGCATCCCGAGAAGGTCTGGCGACATCCCTGACCGACCCGCGCCGCCAAGTTCCTGCTGAAGCTGGAGGAGGATAATCATCACCGTTGCGATCAGCAGGCTGAGGATCAGGGGCACAAGCGCTTCCCGGAGGACATAGCGGTCGGTTCGGGTCATTCGGCCCTCCGGATCCCGATGATGCCCGCGATGACAAGGATGCCCGCCGGGAGCATCGGGACGAGGACGGGTGGAAGAACGCCGCGGATAGAAAGTGTCTGAAGGATAAAGAGACTTAGCTGTGCGACCGCAACCAGTGCGAGAGCGCCTACGACAGCAGCAAATGGGCCCTGGTTTCGGGTGCGGATGGCGAGTGGGATACCGCAGAGCGCGAGTCCGATGCAGATAAGTGGGATGGCTGGTTTGCTCTGAAGGGCTGTCTCGAGCTCGCGTTTACGCTGTGGATCCGCGGAAAAGCGTAGCATCGTTTCGATATCGGTTCGTGAGCGGTTTTGCAGCTGCTCGCCACCGCTGGTAATCACACCGCTTTGAAAGTCTGCATTGAGTGCAAGGAGCTGCCGGTCAGCGTGAGCATCCCAGATTGTGCGGCCATTCCTGTCGAGTGCGTGGATGCTGGCATCATTTAGGATCCAGGTGCTGTTTCGGTATTCGGCCGTCGGGGCGATCGTGATCCGGGCTGAGCCGCCATCAGTGCCACGGTCGAGTACGGTGACCTGTTCCATTTTGAAGGCTGTACGTTCCAGTTTGCGCGTCTTCCACCAGGAGAGGGTGATAGGGCTGACATTGAATGTCAATGAGCGGTCGATCGTCGTACTGGGCAGAGCGGTCAGCCACCCTTCGACATTTGTTTGTGCGGCCCAGGTCCGCGGGACGATGCGTTCAGTGAGCGTGGATGCGACAGCGGCGCAAATGCACCCGAGAGCGATAACGGGTGCAGCCTGTCGGATGATTGGGATGCCGGCGGCACGGAGGGCCGTCGTTTCGCCATCGCGGGTCAGGCGTGACCACGCCAGTCCTGGGGCGAGGGCGCAGGCAACAGGGAGGGCTAGCTGCATTGCCGTCGGGATATTGAGGATAAGTAGCCTGCCAACAAAGGTGATGGGCCAGCGCTCGCGAAGGAGCTGTTCAAGGATGGCGTAGAGGGTGTTCCCGACAAGCATCACAAGGAAGAGAAACAGACCGATGGCCAGCGGCGTGATGAGCTCGCGGGTGATCATTCGGTCATGGATGCGGAACACTGGCTAGATTGTACGGGGTGGGGTGGGGTGCGCCAACTGAACGCTGGAAATGTCTCACTTCCGTGTATCCACTGCGTGTATAGTGATACACTGAATGCAGTGAATAATCCCCTTCCGCATTTGCCACCGTTTGTAATCAAGCCATCCCATGTGCCAAGTGCGTTTGTCGTGGCCCAAGGGGAGAACCCAGCTGCGAACAAGTTAATTATCACGGGCAAGGATGCTGGTCGTGAGCTGCGCCGTGCGATTGCGGCGTATGTGGAGGATTTGGAGCCAACGGGTGTCTGCGTTCTCGATATTGATTTGTCAGGGGTGCTGATGCTGGATGTCGCAGTGGCATTTGAGCTCAACAAAGCGCGGTCATCGGTGCAGCTGATGGAGGATGGCATCGGGTGTTACCTCGTTCTCCGTGGGGTCAGTGTCCCGCTGCGTGAGACGTTGCGGGCGCTCATGCGCTATCTGGAAACGGTTTGGGTTGTTTACGTGGATCGCAGTGGTATCCCGGAGGTGCTTGGTGATCTGAGCCGTGAGCTGCGTGAGACCTGGGAGTTTGCCGTTGAGAGAGGGTCTCTCGATGCATCCGCCTTTGATGAAATCGCCGAGAAGTCGGGGATAAAGATTGCCGCATCCGCGCGTTCCAACCGCCTCACAAGTCTGAGTCAGCTGCATTTGTTGGTGAAGGCATCGGAGTCTGGTGTCGATGGTTTGGGTGGTGATCCTGGTGTGCAGCGTGTTGGTCGCAGCCGGATGTTTTATCC
>CAZSGJ010000085.1:2495-11387 GCA_964606305.1 uncultured Armatimonadia bacterium | reverse complement strand
ATACGGAACGGATGCACTAAGATCGCCGGTTTCAATCCCACGCCCAAAGAACATCCGCGCATACGTCAGGGCAGCACCCGATGGATTTTCTTGACTCGGTTGCAGCAATGCCGACACAACCCCGTTCTTATTGATGTAAAACGAGACAATACGCTCCATACGCTTTTCGCCCGGAAACCGTATCGACAGCGTCAGCGCACTGTCCGTTGCCGCGATGCCGAAGCGATGAATCGAAAAGGGGGCATCGCCAGCGGATGACTGCTTAGTCACAGCAATGACGGCTGAATTCCCAATCGTCAACGGATAAAGCGCAAAGCTTGGATTCTGATCTTCCGTGTCTAGACATTCGCGCGCGATAATCTCTCCACTCATGGTTGACAGCGTCACCATCGATGCAACTTTGCGACTCCGGTAGCGCTGATTCGGCGTCGGCAGGGGGCCGTAGATGACAACATCCCCCATAGCGTTGATAACACCGCGGATCGGTACGGATGCCGGCGCCACTGCTCCCGTTATAACCCGGGACCACAGCATTTTGGATGCTCGATCGAATGCCAGAACCTGCCAATCGATGCGTATGCCAGCACTTGTTTTCACTGGCAGATGTCCAATCAAAAACATATGACCCTTGTCATTTGAAATGGCATCCGTTATCTGAAAGGCTTTCGGAAATCCCATCAAAGGTACTGCGACCTCCGTGGATGGCCCCGCGGGAATATGCATCGTAATGCTTGACTGACCGCGTGCGGAAACGGCGAATGCGTGGATACCTCCCTTGTGGTCAGCCGTTACCCGAATAGGGTGCAGGGCGTTTCCATCAATGGCATCTGGATGAACACGCTCAAAAATACGCTGTCCATCACGGTCAAAGACACTGACCGCCAGATAGCGACCCGGTGCGAATTTCCGAGCATTGCTTTGCGCGGCATTCAACTCGGATGCGACATAAATCCGACCGCTCTCCGTGCTGAATATTTGCTTTGGTGTGGTCTGAATGCCTTTCTCATCGGTGAGTTTAGTCACCCAACGGGCTTTTCCACTCTTTGTCAGCAATGCGATGATTGTTTGGTGGTCACCATTTGTCAAGATTGCGGTCCCGGCGACAAGGGGCAGGCCATTAGCAGTGTTGATTATCGCCGTGGCGGCTGAACGTTTTACGCCAGGGTCGCTCACCTGAAACATCACAAAACGACTTAGGTCGGTGATCGGCCGGTCGACCTTGCCTCCATGAATGAATTGCAGCTGGAGTTTAGGAGGTGTGTTAAGGGAGCCTAGGACAACAGGTGCCGCAAGCATGACTGCTAACATTGCGGATGCTGCGAGCTGAGAGGCAGTTGTAAGTGCAATACCTTTTCGTGGTGGAACTGCTGGCTGACTCGAAAGTGCTTTGAACGGACGGGCAGGCTCCCCGATGGCATTTAAATCACCAAGGCTGCGGAGGCGGCTTTCAAATGCCGACGGCAGTGACTGCGATTCAGGTTTCAGATGCGCTTCAGCTTGACAAACGCGTCGGAGGACGGCCTTGCGTTGCTTGTCAAATTGCTCGCGGATCTCTAGAAACGCGGATGAAAACGCGGGGAGGAGGACTCTGTCTTCCGCGATGGCATCGAATGCAGTTCCAGCTTCGAGGACTTCAAGGGCATCATCACTTGTAAGTGCATGCTTCGCGAGGCCGCAGCATTGCTGATAATCGATGTCGATGAATTCCGTGTTGAGGGAAACATCCTGTTCGGTGATAAGAATCAGCTCATCCGAAATGTAGGGCTCTAAAGCATCAATGATGGATCTGCGCCACTTGAAGAGCAGAACACTTCGGCTGGTTTTTTCGCTGAGCGGCCATACAGCTTCCGTAAGCTCATTACGTCCAATATGGCATTGTGGCGCGGTGGCAACAAGCCCGAGGACGAACCAAAGCTTCCGTGTGATTTGGAATGTGACGGGGTCGCCATCCACAGTCAGCTCACACTTACCGAGGAGGCGGAGAACGGGACGCATTGGAGGTTAGTCTACTCCTCAACGAGTCGGGGAGTTACCTGAGGACATCGTAAAAAATCGTAACTTTTTGTACTTGCGCAGGGATACGGCCATTTCCATAGGCTAAACCATCAACGTACTTGTCATATTTTGCCGATACCGTACACCGAAGTGCGGCAGTACTCTGTTTATGGTCCCTGGGTGACCGCTTCGTTAAATTAATCCGCCCCTACGCAGAGAATTTGTCGATCGAGGTATTTCACGGATGAACTCCTGTAGGAGCAGGCTTCCACGCCTGCCCGATGCCCAGATTGTCGTTACATTCGACGGGCAGGCACGGAGGCCTGCCCCTACGAGTGGCTGATCTGGAACTGCGGACACACCGGTCCGTCGCTACGCGAAGCTTTGCCTACATTGAATTTAAATCATCTCAAAAAAACTCCCATCCACCTGAATCCTTTCTCTCATCACCAACCTCTGTAGCCGTGACAGCCCCCCGCGCCCGGCCGGGACGCTTGGGGTGATGGGGGGCTGCTCTGGAGAAACAGCATGGATACGCGCTTTGGATTTGGCACTGTTGTCAACGCATCATTCGATGAAACAATCGTAAATGTCACCGCCGCCCTCAAGACCGAAGGCTTTGGCGTGCTCACGGATATCGATGTAGCGGCAACGATGAAGGCAAAGCTTGACAAAGATATGCCGCCCTACAGAATCCTTGGTGCGTGTAATCCATCACTCGCGCACCAGGCAATCAGCGCAGAGCCAGAGATCGGATTGTTACTTCCCTGCAATGTCGTCGTTCGCGCATTGCCGGATGGCAAGACACGCGTATCCTTCATGGATCCCGAATCCGTCCTACAGCTTGTCGACCAACCCGGAGTTGAGGTATTGGCAGCGGATGTCAAAGCACGCCTACACCGCGTGATGGCTGCTGTTTCCACAACCTAACTTCGGAAGTCAGCCACTGCGATACATTAGCGAATGGCCGATAAACCTAGTTCCGTAGATGTCTATGTCGGTGCCTTTACCGGCCCGCAGCATGCAATGCTCGTCGAGCTGCGCGGCGCACTCCGCGCTGCCGTACCGGATGCACATGAAAAGATCAGCTACGGGATGCCGGCGATTAGCATCCGAAAAAATGTTATCTACTACGCCGCATGGGAGAAGCATGTGGCGGTGTACGGCTGGCTTGGCGCGGATGAGACCATTCTTGAGCCATTGAAACCATTCATTTCCAGTAAAGGGACGCTTAAGTTCCCTCTCAATGATGCGCTCCCACTCGATGCCCTTTGCCGCTTGGCTGCCCACCTCGCAGAGCGCTGCCGTTAGAGCATCGTTCTCATCGGACATCCACAGGAATACCACCGCGCGGTGCGGAACTGTGTCCGCATGAACCTGCCATCCGCCCGGATTCTGATTGACCCTGCCTTTGTCAGTGGTGACATCGACCCGCGCATTTACGGCGGGTTTGCTGAGCACTTGGGCAGGCACATTTATACGGGGATGTACGAGCCTGGTCATCCAAAATCGGATGCCCATGGTTTCCGCACGGATGTTATCGAGCTGGTCCGCGGTCTCGGGATGCCTATTGTCCGCTACCCTGGCGGGAACTTCGTCAGTGGGTATGACTGGGAAGATGGCATCGGACCGAAGGCAGAGCGCCCCAAACGTCTTGACCTTGCATGGGGTGTGACAGAGACGAACCAGTTCGGGACAAATGAGTTCATGGATTGGTGCAAGGTGGTTGGTACAGAACCGATGCTTGCGGTGAATTTGGGGACTCGTGGTGTCGATGATGCCCGAAAGCTGGTTGAGTACTGCAACCATCCGGGGGGAACAGCGCTCTCAGATCTCCGGAAGCATCACGGCTACGGCACGCCACATGCGATCAAAACGTGGTGTCTCGGCAACGAAGTGGATGGTTTTTGGCAGATGGGGACCAAGACCGCGACGGAATATGGTCGTCTCGCCCGGGAGGCATCCAAGCTGATGAAGGGTGTTGACCGAAGCATCGAGACTATTTTATGCGGTTCGAGTGGCCGCGGGATGCCGACGTTTGGGACCTGGGAGTGGGAATCGCTTTTGGAGGCATACGACCAGGTCGACTATGTGTCATTGCATACCTACTACGATGACCATGGTGGCGATATGGCGGCATTTCTGGCTGAGCCGGAAAACATGGGCGACTTTATCCGCGAGGCGGCATCCGTTTGCGATGCGGTGAAAGCCACGAAGAAGTCCCGGAAGACCATGATGCTCAGCTTTGATGAATGGAATGTCTGGTTCCCGGAGAACAATCTGATTGACCGCAGTCCTACGTGGCCGGAGCTGAGCAAGCGTGCATCGGATGTTTACGACATGGCGGATGTTCTCTGTGTCGGCGGGATGTTGCTGACATTGCTTGAGAATGCAGCGCGAGTGCGGATTGCGTGTATTGCGCAGATCGTCAATGTGCTCGCACCGGTGTTGACGGAGCGCGGCGGACCCGCGTGGCGTCAGACAATTTGGTGGCCATTTGCATTGACCAGTCAATATGGTCGAGGGCAGGTGCTGCACACGCCGGTGTTTGCTCCGGTTTATGATGCGAAGAATCGGGATGCGGTCTCTGTCATTAAGTCCGTGACGGTGCTGGCGGACACGGCTGATGGCCCGGCACTGCACATTTTCATCATTAATCGTGAGCCATCCGGTGCACCGGTGGATGTTGAAATCGATGTCCGCGGGTGTAAACCACACGGATCGCTGCTCCATCACTGTATTCGCCATGATGACTTACGCACAGAGAACACGATGTCTCATCCGGATGCGGTGAAGCCGACGGTTTCCGAGCATCCCATTGTGGATGGAGACACGCTTAAGCTACGCTTGTCCGGCTGGAGCTGGAATTTAGTGCGGGTGGGGATTGATGGCTAAACTGTCCAAGGCAACGATATTGCTACTCTAACTAATATCAAGGACGAGTCGAAAGCCAATGTCATCCTGATAAGTGTCGTGTGTATAGTGATACGTGGATGCACACATGTATGCTTCGGGCAGCCATCCATTCCACGACCCACCGCAAACGATATGTTCTTGGTCGCTCGTGGTCGTTGTCCATTCCCAAACGCTCCCTGCCATGTCGAGACAGCCAAATGGGCTTACTCCGGATGGACAGCTACCAACCGGTTTGCCGCCCCATGCGGTCCAGGTGCATTTGTCGTAATCCCACCCAGGAATATCCGGACTTTCAGGATTTGGGGGTGGTCCATAGCCACCCCAGGGATAATTTCTGCCATCGCCACCGGATGCTGCCAGCTGCCATTCATCCCTTGTAGGAAGTCTCATTCCAGCCCAGCTTGCATAGGCTAAACAATCATCCAGAGTTACATTGACCATCGGCTGGCTGTCTACCCAATCCCACCATGGGCTTGGGCGCATTTCGATTTCTTTATCGGCGCAATATTCCCGCCACATCCCGACGGTCACTTCTGTCTTACCGATAAGAAACTGGTTCCGTACCCGCTTCATGGATGCCCGATAGCTTCCAAGCCGTGGATTCTTCGCCGGAATTGTTTGCCCGCCTCCGCACCCGGGCTGCAGTAATGCCGAGGCTCCTAGTATTGACACTTGAGCAAGCTTCAGGACATCCCGCCGGGATAGTTTCATGCTCTCACTTCCTTAGGTGGCTTGGTTGAACAGATAATGACCTGATGTTCACACCAGTTCATTTCAGTAGCTTTCACCGGCTGCTAAGTGATTCGTCGGATATACGTCCTCCACGTAGCGCACCAATCTTTATCTTGCTTATCCTTGGCAATGTGCAACGCAATGCTGATGGAAGAATGCCAGCCATCCGTAGCCTGTATATCCATTGGACTCTTCCCGTAATTGATCGGTAGAGACCAATGGATATGCATCGGTGATGAAGCGACCGCTACTTTCGAACGCCGAAATACAGCGTCGGGGATGTTGGTGCGTTTCCAGGCAGCTTTGTAAAACCAAGCTCAACAAAGCCGGATCCTTTACCGGCGCCGACAAACACTCTGGCACCGATGCCGGTTGCCCCAATCTTGAAGAAGTCCCAGGTGCGTGAATCCTGCTTTAGGCTGTTGTAGTATCCGACACCGGCACCATACCAAGTGTTCTTTGTCCCTTGCCGGGCAAAGAAACCAATACCTGCACCTTCCGGCACTCCTTCACCGTATGCACCTGTGACTAATCCTTTACTATTGGTTTTTAGGTCCGCCGAAGCGACAATCCCGCTTCGGTTACCCAATCCTGCGGCCAGGCGGAGTTCGGGAGTACCTTGTTCAGCAATACTAAGTGAGGTCAAAGGCACAAAACTTGACGTTACGGAGACCCATACGAATACTGTTGCTGCAATGATGGATGTCATTTTGATTTCCTCCTATGGCCCGGTAAGTTCGTAAGGGGACAGGCTGACTAACTAACAGTAAAGGTAGCCAGAAATCTCATATTGCCGCCGATTTCTCCAATAGCAATATCTTTACCGACGAGTAAATTTTGCTTTGGCATTCCGGGCATTGGGTCAAACACCTTGAGTCCAACAACTTGATCAGGGAGAAAATCAACTGCCGTGACTACCATTGCGTGTGATGTGTTTACATAAATCAATGGATTGCCACTCTTGACTTGATCAATCATGTAAGCATTCGACAGCGATCTGACATTTTCAAAGTAATCGTAAGCCCCTGTCAACTTGGAAGAAAAACGTTTTCCTTGTTTATCAATCCAGGTTCGATTGAGCTGCTCTGCAATACGTCGTGCCGTCATTGACGGGAGATTAACTGCCTGTCCATAGACAGTTTTCACAATAGTTTCCTGATCAATAGGGTGATTGTGATACGAAAAGCAGTTGGAAATGCAGGCCGCCCAGCACCATTGGGACATTTTTTGATCTTTGAACGACTGTTGAAAGCCTGAAATATTAGCTAACTCTGCCCGGCGAACCGCCTGACCGTTGACGTAACCGACAACTTGGTACGTATCGATTGATTGTTGTTCTGAGACATGGTTCCCATGACGCCGAATGAACATATAGCACCCCCTGACATTTCCTAGGTACCCCTTTGCAGGTTACTCCTGCAAAAGCAGATGCCAGTAACGTACATGTCAAACTCTGGTTTATGCCCATAAGTACACCCATAAATTTCTTAAACTGGAACCCAACTGGATGTCTGCGGAGCGACGAAGAGGGCTTTCCGTGTAAACATTTGGTGTGAACTCCTCCTCCCATTCAATCGATTGTCTGGCCATGTGAGCTGAATCTGATTTGCTGTCCCTGACAAATATGACTGGGACTGGTGAGGAAGTTGAATTCGTAGCAAGGGGTATACAAAATGCCAGCAATACGCAAGCGTCAATTGCAAAAGCCTGAACTTCGACATTTTCCTGTACTTCAGAGGTACTTAAGAAACATGCGCCCAATCACTGGTGGATTGTTAGTAATGGGTGGCCAAAGCTCCAGTGGAGCAGCATCACCGAAACGAACGGTTCATGTACAGTCCTTTCATCTGGGTGCAACGCCAGTAACAAATGCCTTATGGAATGAGTTTGCTGTGGGAATCGGTATGGATCAAGAACCGCATGTGCGTGATCGTCCCGCCGATGTGCCAGTAACTGACTTCATCCACAGCGAATTGTTTGAGAACGGGCATTTTTTTCAATGGGTCAAATATGTGAGCGGACAGCAGTTTACATTGCCGACTGAGGAACAATGGGAGTATGCAGCCAAGGGGCTGCGTAAAAACTCTCTCTATCCATGGGGCAATACTTATTCTCCATCGCGTCTTTGGTCATCCATCGCAGGCGTAAGACTCAATACACAGCCAGCAAGCGTATATCGAACGAAAAGGATATATACGAACGACTTCGGGCTTGTGGATATGTGTGGCAACGTTTGGGACTTATGTCAACGACGGGACGAGTCCTTTCCGGGGAAATATCCACCGTTTGATTCGAGTAAACCAATATCCAGGGAGAATCGCCTAAGCTTGGTCATCCGTGGGGGATCCTTCAAAGAAGTCAACCCTTTGGTGTTTACGACGACTTATCGCCGCATTTTGCAGGATTCCGATTCCGGAGACGTTTCAACAGGAGACATTTGTAATGGGTTTCGATTAGCGCGTTTGAACCAGAACGATTGATAAAGGGTGCTGTTGATCAACCATCTTCAGGTGCTTAAGCGTCCGAAGGCCGCGAAATTTATACAATTTATCCCGGAGTTTATGTGAATTTGCATTGCTGTCTTGGTTGAATCACGTTGTGCGTCCGGGGCGCATTAGCAGGCGTGCACGCTGTTTGTTTAAGCAGGACATGCAACATGATTCTCAAGTCCATTTGTCTGTTAACGGTTCTCTTTTTACTTCAAGTTGTCTCCCCTGCGCAGGATCTTTTATCGTTCGTAAAAAAGGACCCTGACATATCAGCAAAGGCTTCTGGTTCGATTGATCCTCTGTCAAAACGAATCTCTGAATCGATTGATTTACATGACCAGCTTTCAACGGCGAAACTGGATGAAATTCGTACCTTGGATAGAAAGAACAGTGAAGCAATCGTTGAGATAACCGCCGCTAAGAACCGGGTCTCAGGGAAGCTCCAATTGCTGGATGGACTCCAGAGAGAACGAGACTCTGATTTAGCCGAATATCGCCGCGGTGAGTTTTGTAGTGGCTGTGGGGAGACCCGTTCTCAGATTCTTGCTAAGCGTCAACAATTCCCTCACCCGGGTCAGACGATTGTCCTGCCAACCCCTAGCCAAATTAAGAATCGGGAAGCCGAGTGGGAAAAGAAAGTCAGTCGCGCTCAAACGGATGTCAATGACGCACAACAGCAGGTTTTGGCAGCTGAGCAAGTGCGACGAAGTATAAGTGCGAGTGCTACCCGCGCCGTGTTGGAATGGAAAGAGTTACTTTT
>CAZSGJ010000085.1:0-2395 GCA_964606305.1 uncultured Armatimonadia bacterium | reverse complement strand
AAAAACCTTTCTGATGTCGGGACAATCCTGGGATCCATGGATGGGGCTGCATTTATCGTTCCCTACCAACTACCAGATATCTCGGTTACCACTCCCTTCGGCGGAATCGGATTCAAGTCCAATGGCATCTATGTCAGTGTTGGCCTTGGGAAACTGAAATCGCGGCTATCAACATCATGTAACTGGCTGCGGGACACATGTAAGCTCGGCGTGTCCATGACCGGGAATATTCCCGTACTCGGGTCTATTGGCCTCGGTATGCAACGAACTTTTGGAACCAGTGGGCAGACAGATTCATTGACTGGAGTTGTTGGGACACGTGTTATTCCGCTTGGTGACCTCATAAAGCCATCAAAGCCGGCAATCCCTGAGACACAAATCCCACTGAACATAATCATCAACCCGCAAAAACCTAAGGTGCCATAGTCTGACGTTTGGTTCGGCGCACACATATTGTGATTTGGAGGAAACGGTGACTAGAACAACTTTTTTTACGGGGCTTCTGAGTGTTCCATTACTGCTGGATCTTGCAGATGGCTACGATGAGCTTGTCGCCAAAGTCGTTGATGCGTTGCGCAAGTCTGATAATGCCAGTGCCGTATCCGTCGGCCGAGAAATGCTTAATCTCAATCGCCAGCGGTATGAAGGGCATTTGTATTTGGGTATCGCATTATTGAATCAGAGCGACTTTAATGCAGCAGAAGTTTCACTTCAAGCAGCGCTCGAGCGTGCGCCTGCACAGAACAAAGATGAGATCACAACGGTGTTGACTCTCTGTCGTAACTCAAAAAAGTATGCAACGCTTGTTTCTGATGCACAGGCAGCGGAAGAGAATGGATTACGCGCAAAGGCCGCCCGGTTGTACGCTGATGCTGCCCGTATCTTCCCAAAAGAGACCGCAACTGGTTTGAAAGCTGCAAAGCTGTTGTCTGACCTTGGTGACACATTCGATGCTGCGCAGATTGCTGCACTTGTACGGGACAATGCCACCGACACTGGACTTCGGCAACAGGCTGTTTCATTTGTTGACAGCCTGAGGCCAAGCGTTGCAATCAAAATCAATGCTGAGTTTCTCCGTGGGCAGAACCTTCTCAAGAGTGGTGATGCGAAGAATGCCATCGCAATATTCGAAGCGATTGGACCTTTGTCTAACAAGCCGGCTGATACCTTGGTCGGGTTGATCGCTGCCCATGGGCTCCTCAAGCACACAAATGAGGTCCTTGCGTTGCTTCGGGGGTGGTTGCGTAGCAAACCAGATAGCCTGAGTGTCCTCGGAATGTCAGAAACTGCATTGTTCTACGGGAATGACGGTTTCCAACAAGCTCTATCCCTTCCATCGGTGATTGAGCTTCTGACGGATGCATTTGGTAAATCGCGTGTAGATTCCCTGCGAAGCGATCTGGTATCCAAGCGGCTGAAGTTCAGCAATGATAAGTTAGGTAACTATCCTTTGCTACGTGCTTACGTTAATTCTCTTCGTTCGATTTCTGGTGGCACGTTTCATATGGGCAGTCCAACCATAAGCTCTAATGAGAAACCCGTCCACACCGTCACGCTTTCAGCGTTCCACTTAGGTGCGACTCCCGTTACATTTGGCGTTTGGAAAGAGTATTGTGCTGCGACGAGCACGACGCTCCCAACGGCACCAAACTGGGGTTTATTAGATGACCATCCAGTGGTGAATGTGTCATGGAATGACATCATGGGGTTGGATGGCATAGGTGGTTTTTGTGCCTGGGCAAGCGGCATCGCGGGATTTCGATTGACGCTTCCTACTGAGGCTCAGTTTGAGTACGGAGCGCGCGGTGGTCAGAGTGGCTTAGAGTATCCTTGGGGTAATACGTTTGACCGGAGCCAGCTTTGGTGTTCCGGTACTTATAACGATGCAGAGCGTACCGCGTCTGTTGTCCGAACCAATAACATTTATCGTAATGCCTATGGACTTACTGACATGGTTGGCAATGTTTATCAGTGGTGTCGTGATTGGTATGGTCAGTACGGTAGTGCATCGCTGACAGATCCTACAGGGCCCAGTTCATCGCCCAAGAATTGGCGTTGTCGTCGCGGCGGTTCGTGGGACTACATCGATCCGGACAACTTTCGGTGCGCTGCTCGTTACTGGAGCGACCCAGATAGTAGGGGAAACGCCCTCGGCTTCCGTCTTTCCGCAGGACCGGGTTAGAATTCTGTTTTCCGGGGCTGCTTTCGGCAGCCCCTTCTCCGGTTCTGGTTTGTATCGGAATGGAGTGAGTGTTTATCGGCGCTTTCGGCGCCGAAGGTGTGGTATTCGGCACGAATGATATGGAATGGCCGCCAGCGGCGGCCCAAGATGTTGATTAGATTTCTCACCCCTGCGTATATCGATAAAACGTCGACCGTGATACTCCCAACTGCT
>CAZSGJ010000084.1:0-11478 GCA_964606305.1 uncultured Armatimonadia bacterium | reverse complement strand
TGAACTTGCCGGAAACAAACCCCGTTTTGAAGCGGCAAAATCCGATGCACTTGACTATGCCAGGGCACAGCTGGCGGATATCCTTCGGATCGTTGAAGACCCGATGCGCTACGATGCAAAGATTCGCGAGCCGCAAAATCAGGATGCTCGACGAATCACGAACATTCTTCTACCCGTCTCGATGCCTTCGTTAGGCCGTGTCCTTGCGCTACTAACTGAAGTCCGCATGACAGCTCTATATTGCTCAGCGTGGGCATACCGAAAACGGACACTTACATGGCCAACCAGACTAGTCGAATTCGCCCCCAAGGATTTGTGCAAAGAAATCGTTTCTGATCAAGCCTTGATCCTTGAACAGTCTCCCGGGTTCGACGGCATCCGCATTAGAAGCGCAGGGATTCCTGCATCAGATGGACAAGATCGCCAGCTAATCACTGTCCCGGCGACACCAAAACCCAGCTGACATGAAAAAAGCCCGCATCCCTTACTGGAACGCGGGCCGTACAAACGAAGGAGCGAATCGCTTAGAGCGCGACTTCCTTGCCTTCAGCAGCGGATGCATAGATACCCGACAGCATCTTCATAACCATAAAGCCATGCTCGATTGGGCACTCGTTCTCGCGGTCATCACGTACGACTTCCACGAAGTGACGCATCTTGTATTCCCACATGTCCCAGGTCGGGATGAACTCAGGCTTGCCGTTCATCATGTAGGTGTTGATGTCGCTAAAGGTCTCGCTGGTGCTCCAGATGATTCCGCCCTTTTCACCCATGATCTGGATGTCAAAGACATCTTCCTTGATGTGTGCGACAAAGCTGGACTCCAGCGTCAGCATCGTGCCGTTGTCAAAGCGGATCATACCGACAGCGAGGTCTTCAACCGTGTAGGTTTCCCAATCCCAGTTTGGCCAGACGGACTTGACATCCGAAGCCTTGTTTCCGTGCCATGTGAAGGTGTTACCTGTACAGGTCACAGGCGTTGGGTTGCCGATGAGCGAGTACGCCGTATCAAGGATGTGCACTCCGATGTCGATGAGTGGACCGCCACCCTGTAGCTCTTTGCGGCCGAAGACGCCCCAGTTCGGGATGCCGCGGCGGCGGAGAGCCTGCGCACGGACATAAAGAATCTTGCCGAGGGCGCCAGATTCCACGAGGTCACGTACGTACTTTGAGCGTGGCTCGTAGCGGTGTTGGAAGCCCATCACAAACTTGACGCCAGCAGCCTTAACCGCTGCAACCATGCCCTCAGCTTCCTGAGCACTCATCGCGATAGGCTTCTCGCAAAGCATATCCTTGCCAGCCTTCGCTGCAGCGATCACAGCGGGAGCATGTGCACCATTCGATGTACACACAGATACGGCATCGATTTCCGACCCGACCGTTGCAAGCATCTCATCGAAGGATGTAAAGAGGTGGTCTTTTGCAACGCCATGTGCGGTGTGCATATGATCGAGGGCAGCTTGGCGCAGGTCTGCACCGGCGACGATGGTCACGCCGGGCATCTTCTTGAGGTAGCTGATGTGTGTTTGTGCGATGCCACCGCAACCGATAAATGCAACACGAAGCGGCTTTACCGGTGCTTCATTTGCGGAGTCACTGATGACTGTGATTTCCGTATCCATGGTTACTCCAGACGCGCAGTCGTTGCGCGCATTCTAACAAGTACATTGATCCGTGGATGAATCTCCACCAGACGGTGCATGGTAGCATTTTCAAACCATTCCGAAAAGGTGAATTCCGATGAAAGTTAGCATCGCAATAGCAGCAGCAGCGCTTCTGGTCTCCGTTGTGCACACGGGCGTTGTTGCAGGACAGTCCCCAAAGCAAGGCAAGCCATCGGGAAAGACGCAGACTAAGAAGCCGACAGTGAAAAGCTCGGCTCCAATAACATCTAAAAAGCCCGCCCAAAAGGTACTCGTGCCTGGTGATTCAAAGGCGACCGCTGTCAAGCCACAGGAAAAACTTGTCGCGCGGGAGACATTAATCGGTGCTGGTGATGCGCTCCCTGCATATAGCATAACAAAGTCCTCCGATGGAAAGAACAGCGAGTTGTCAGCCGTGTTGACCGGTCAGGCGGTGCTCGTGCTTTATCACCCTGGGAGCAAGCCAGCGATGCGGGCTCTCTCGCAAATTGCTACGGCTGCGGCAAAGACCAAACCTGGAGTCAAAGTTTATGCACTGTGCGTTCGGACTGAGGAAGCGGTATGGAAAGCGTCGCTGAAAGGGCTTCCGGCAACAATGATAGCGTTGTGGGATCCTGCCGGGCGGACAGAATCCGGGATGAACGCCCGGAAGGTTCTTGGCTGTGATGCGTACCCGACGGTTATTGTAACGGGCTCGGATGGAAAAGTCCGCGATGCATTCGCTGGATGGTTTAACGGGGATCGGCGGCTCGCGCCGTTGTTGTCAGAATAGGAAAAACCCGGGTCGTAAGCCCGGGTTTTGTTGTTTCGCTATCGGTACCAATAAGGTCTAACCATTGTCCCGCGGTCCGCGGCGTCGGCGTCGACGATTGTGGCCATCGGATGGACGTGATGTCATCGCACCTTCCGATGTCGGGGCTACATGCGGTCGAGGCTGATTGTCATTGGTACGATCGCGGTTGAGGATTTCTCCGGTTGCCGATGAGCGTCCGGTTCCCGTGACCTTCAGGCGTACTGACTGTCCTAGTTGGCGGCTGCCTTGTTGGAAGTGGATGACCAGTCCTGTCTCCGTGATGCCCGCAGCCGTGGATGTTGGTGTGTCACCGACACTGACAATACGTGCATCAACGGTTTGGCCAGGACGGAACGTTGCCAGTCTGCGGTCGAAATCATCCATGGAGCCAGGTTGGATATCAAATTTCTCCATGTGGATATCGGTTGTCGAGCGAATGTAGACGCCGCGCTCGATAAAGTGCTCGAGCTGCTCAATGTCATCACCGCCATCCCCAACCAATGCTGCTGCAACCAATGGGTGGCAGGTGACATGGAAGGCTTCGGCTGTGTTCGTCTTCGCTTGGCGACGAATCTCCCGTTGAATCGTAAATGCAACTGATTCAGGCGACTGAACCCGACCGCTACCTGAGCAGTATGGACAGGGGACATCCATTTGCTCATTGACCGTTTCACCGGTGCGTTTACGTGTCATCTCAATCAGGCCGAGTGGCGAAATGTGACTGACTTTGCAGCGGTTTTTGTCGGTCTTGAATGCGGCTTCCAGCGCTACTTCCACCTTGCGGCGGTCTGTGGCGTTGTTCATATCGATGAGGTCAAGAACAAGAATGCCGCCCATGTCGCGCAAGCGAAGCTGCCGTGCAATCTCATTGACGGCTTCAAGGTTTGTTTGAACGATTGTGTCGGACAGGCCTTCGGTTTTGCCGCCAAACTTGCCTGAGTTGACATCGATGGCGACCAAGGCTTCGGTTTGATCGATAATCAGGTAACCACCGGACTTAAGTGGGACCCTGCGGCGCAGCTGTTGATTCATTTCCTGTTCGATATGGAAGTGATCGAAGATTGGAATGTGCGAATCGAAAAGAACGACGCGGTCCTTCAATGATGGCCCGAAGAAATCAAGCAGCTCATGTGCCTTTTTGTAGTCTTCAGGATTATCAAGAATCAAGCGGTCGACATCGGAGCCAAACGCATCACGTAGAATGCGGAACAACAATGTAAGGTCCTGATAGACCAATGCTGGTGCGCGAACCGAATCTGCAGTTTGCTTGACGGTTGCCCAGGTTTGTTCGAGATATTCAAGATCCTGACGAAGCTCGCGCTCGGTCTTCCCTTCGGCTTCGGTCCGGACAATCAGTCCATAACCTGGATGTCGAATACCTTCGACAATCCGCTTCAGACGATCGCGCTCTTTTGGGTCATCGATTTTGCGCGATACACCCGTGGAGTTTTCATCAGGCATGAAGACCAGATAGCGTCCTGGTAAGGAAATCCGGGTTGACACGCGCGACCCCTTGGTTCCACGTGGACCCTTGATTACCTGTACCAATACTTCCTGATTACGACGAACCAGATTTTTGATGGGGACAGTTGGGCGTGGGCGACGTCCACGGCGATCGAATGAGTCATCTTCATCCAGCTCACCTGGCGAGACAATGTCTCCTGCGGCGAGATACGCATTGCGCTCCAGGCCGATATCGACGAATGCTGCATCCTGTCCTGCAACCACATTGTCGACGCGACCCTTGAAAATGCTACCTACGACGCGCTCACCACGTTCGATATGTAATTCTACGAGTTTTCCGTCTTCACGGACGGCAATCCGGGTTTCCCGCGGATCACCATTTACGATGATTTCTTTGGATACCAAAATGGCTCCTCTTCACAATATGCGAATCGATTACGACTGGTCCCGGAAGGTAATCAGGCGCGCTGCCGTGAAGTTCCAGGCCGTCACAAAAACTGTTGCTACTACCAAAGCTGCAAAAACTACCAATGGGTCGAAGGCTTTTCGGCCTTCCGCAGTCATCAACATACCGGGAACCTGCGACGGATTAAAGTCGCCGTGCGCATACCCGGCACGTGCTGCCAAAACCAATGTGCCAGACATGATGGTCAGGTTCAGAGCCAAGCCGATCATGTTGGTCAAGACGAATTTCGGATACTGCTTTGCTGCAGTACCAACACGTTCACGAAAGGTCCAACGACGGTTCCAAACAAACCCGTTAGTCACTCCGAACATAAACGTGATCGTTTTGGCAAGGAGAAGTGGAAGGTGAAGCTTGTAAAAAAGGATGTTGAAGGAACCTGCATCGATTACAAACGACGATGCTCCAACAATCAAAAACTTACAAAGCTGCACAAGCCCAGGACGAGCAACTGCGGCATCCCGCAATTTGCTTATCACTGAAACACAACCCTTTGCACGGAGCATTATACGGTACAAGTTCTCAGGATGTACTGGCAGTTATCTGACACCTTATGTGACCTTTGAATGTGTGTATCGATCGTCATTGAGACAACAAATACACCTGATGCTGAACGTACTTGGTTTCCATGGCCTCACGGTCATTGAAACGGGCTTGTATTTGCGACAGATTCAGTTGTGATACTTTTAGGATATGCACCGCTTAGTTGTGTTTGACATGGATGGCGTCTTGTTCCTTGGAAACACGCCCCTCGAAGATGCTCCGCCTGCCATTGCCCGACTCAAAGAGTCAGGGGCCATTGTTCGATATCTCACGAACAATTCGACGCAAACCCGACGCTTTTATGCTGAGAAACTGGGTGGGTTTGGAATAGATGTCGGTCCGGATGAAATCGTAACCAGTGCGAGCGCGACGGCTTCCTGGATTGCGGCGACCACGAACATCAGGACTGTCTTTGTTGTCGGCGGTGGCGGACTTGTCGATGAACTTCAGGCAGTAGGCATTCATGTCGTTACACGTGACAGTCCTGCGGAGGGTGACGCAGACTGTGAGGCCGTAGTTGCCGGTCTTGACAAGGGGTTTACCTACGAGACATTGCTGCGTGCGCAACAGATTATCTTGCGCACAAAGACATTCATCGCAACGAATCGGGATACACAGTACCCGACAGAAAGTGGCGTGATTCCCGGGGGCGGCAGTATCGTTGCTGCCATTGCTGCCGCATCTGAATGTGAACCAATCACTATTGGAAAACCGGAACCCTTGGGGCTTGAGTTTCTCTTGGCACAAACGGGAGTCTCACCTTCGGATGCGCTTATGGTAGGGGATAGATTAGATACCGATATTGCGTGCGCGAATCGCGTCGGGATGCACTCGGTTTGCGTTCTTACGGGCGTAACCACACGCGAAAGTGCAAATGCCGCACAGGGTATCTACCGTCCCGGACGCATCTTACAAACTCTTGCGGAACTTGACGGCGACCCGAAATAAAGCAAAACTCCGCTGTTGAACACGAAATGTACAGCAGCGGAGTTAGGTCGTTAAGTAAGAGACTTAGTTTAAGGCTTTCCTGGCTTCTTGCCGGCTCCCGCACCGCCTGGCTGAGCTTGGCTACGTCCACGCATTGATGGCTTCCAGTCATCCAGCTTGCCTTGTTGCTCTGCTGTCAGCGTTCCACGGAGAGCAGACTTTAAGTCTGACATGGCTTGCTCCGTTACTTGCTTTCGCTCATTTGCCTCAAGTCCCTTTGTCTTGTCCCGCAGGGATTTCAGCGCTTCCTCAACAATGGGCTTAATCTTCAGTTCCTGCTCCGGCGTCAATGTGACCGCTGCTGACAATGATGTAATCAGGTTCTCAGCTGGACTCTTGGGTGTAGTAGCCTTTGCAAGCGCGGACTTCAACTGCTCCTGCTGCTCAGGCGTAAGTGCACCGTTTACATCGCTCATGAACTGCTTCACAAGCTCCGCTACCCGGGTTTTTTGTTCCGGCGACAGGGTGATGTCTTTAAGCGCGGATTCGATATCCGTCGCACCGATGGCGCGTGTTCGTGCCTTGCCATTTCCCTGACGTTGTCCATTCTGCTTCGCAGCATTTTGGGCATAACTACCTGACATCAAGAGAAGCGATAGCGCTCCTGCACACAACAACTTGGTAATCATCAAAAGTACTCCCTTACATCGGATAGCGGGTAATAGAACGACGTTATCATCTGTTTACAAGTTCACCGAACGGGCAAGAATGAGGTTTTGTAGTAATTTAGGTGATGTTAATGAACAGGTGCAACCCCCCCTTCATACAGTGACAGTCGTATGTGCTGACTCAGCTGACACATTTGCCTAACAGAAAGCGCTTATGCAACATGTCGAGACATACGCTTACCGCCTAGTTTGGAAAACGCCAATACATTGCAGTTAGGTCCAACTCTGATAAGGTCATCTTGATGCGAACATCCATTGCAAGCGTTGCTCTTTCTGTATTGCTTCCAGCCGTTTGGGGAGCATTGTCCGTTCCATTGGTCGACTTTGCGACGTCACTATTTATGAGACGACGACGTTGACGGCAATCGATTCCATCATTATTCTTGCGTTAGGCTGCGCTGTAGGTGTTACCGCCGGAATGTTCAGTGTTGGCGGGGGAATTCTGATTACACCAATACTTGTAAATGCGATCGGATTGCCTGCACCCGTCGCTGTTGGCACGGGGCTCTGCCAGATGATTGGAGTCGCTGTTGCATCGCTTATCAAAGCGCAGCGGAGTGGCCTTGGCGAACTAAAGCTGGCTGGAGTAATCGCTCTGCCCACCTGGCTTGGTGTTCAGCTTGGGGTGGCTCTCCTGCAGAGCCTCAGCGAAAAGGGGGTGGCATCCTCGTTTGTCAATATTGCATTTATCGTGATGCTGGCAATCAGTGCATTGCTCATGGCAACGGCGCCTTCCTCTCCCGGTGAAGCACCAGGGATTCTTTCTAGAATGAGCTTTGGTCCAGTACTAAGACTGCAAACTACTCAGCGCGTTGTGCCATATTGTGTTTTGATCCCCGCAGCCATTGTAATCGGGACCCTTGGAGGAATTCTGGGCATTGGCGGCGGTTTGCTGTGGACTCCATTGCTGACACGCGGTGTCGGAATGCGGGTCAACGCTGCTGCGATGGCATCAATCGGTGTTCTGATGATCACATCCCTAACTGGCACCGTAAACTATGCAATAGCAGGAAACGTAAGGCTTGATATCGCGATGTTGATGTTGGTTGGGGCATCGATTTTTGCGCAGCTGGGGATTCAGATAGGTAAGGCAATCAGGCCTCAGACACTCAAGTGGTTGTTTGTCGCTATGGTTATTTCGATGGATGTCTACCTAATTGTCAAAACAATCCTTGACGCAGGTCACTTACCGCGATAGCATCCACCTTTGGAAACGTTAGTCTTTCCCCGAAGACAGCCGGTTGGGTTCGCCCTGTAATGTACATCTTGTACGCCTGCCGAGGGTAAAGCGGGTACGCTGTAAATGTGTGTTCGCCCTCGGACCTGTCTAGGTCGGAGGGTTTTTCGTTTTCTGCGTCTCGGTAACGAGAAGGAAGCTCGAATGGCAAAGAAAACCAAGATCAGTCGGCAGATCTCCAAAAAGCCGGCCTCGGTAAAGAAGGCGATTACCAGTGACCTGGGTGTGACACTGTCCAGCAGTGAAGCAGTCATCCTCACAGAGTACCGCGGTCTTACCGTGCCTCAGATGGGCGAGATCCGAACGAAGCTACGTGAACTCGGCGATGGTGACTTCTCGGTAGTGAAGAACACGTTGATGCGAATTGCGCTCAAGGAGCAGGGAATCGATGACGAACGTATCGATGTCCTACTCAATGGCACAACGGCAGCAACGATTGCTTCCTCCGATCCAGTTGGAGTTGCTAAAGTAGTCGTGGATTACATCGCAGCAAACCGCAGCACACCGTTGAAAATCAAGGGTGGCGTGGTTGGTGGACGTTACTTTGGTCCTGAGCAGATTGATGCTCTTGCTAAGGTTCCACCACGTGATGTTCTTCTCTCACAAATGCTTGGTGCGTTCAACTCACCAATCTCCGGCCTCGTGTACACGCTGCAAGGGGTTATCTCGAATTTTGTTTATACGCTCAAGGCAATCGAAGAAAAGAAAGCCGCCGCGTAACCGCATCGTGGTGAGAACACCACATTGAAAGGGTATCAATCATGACCGCTGAAGAACTTATTGGCGCCATTGAGAATATGACTGTCCTCGAGCTCGCAGAGCTCGTCAAGGCTCTCCAGGACAAGTTTGGTGTCAGCGCTGCTGCACCTGTAGCTGTCGCTGCTGCACCTGCAGCTGGTGGCGCTGCCGCTGCTGAAGAGAAGACCTCCTTCGATGTTATCCTTGCATCCGCAGGTGACAAGAAGATCCAGGTTATCAAGGTTGTCCGCGAACTGACCGGTCTCGGCCTCAAGGAAGCTAAGGAAGTTGTTGATGCAGCTCCTAAGACCCTCAAGGAAGGCGTTTCCAAGGAAGAAGCAGACAAGCTCAAGGGTCTCCTCGAGACCGAAGGCGCAGTCGTCGAGATCAAGTAGTCTCCAAGACGCATTCAAAAACCCTCCTGGCCTTACGGCTGGGAGGGTTTTTGTTTATCGGTCAAGAAACGTGAAGCTTTAGGAATCAGTATGCTTAGGAGATTCGATTGTAATGCTGCTGTGGTTGCAGCTTCTTTCCAATCGGAGTAATTAAGCCTACTACGAAAAAGGACGCTGATTGCTCAGCGCCCTGTGGAGAGATTGTCGGTCCTTAGAAGGTATCGATGTTCTTTGCTTCTTTAGCGTGACGCTCAATAAATGCACGTCGCGGCTCCACTTTTTCTCCAAGTAGGACTGTGAACACATTGTCCGCCTCGGCTGCCTGATCGACGGTCACACGGGCAAGCGTACGATTCTTTGGATTCATCGTAGTCTCTGACAAATCTTCAGGATTCATCTCGCCGAGGCCTTTGAATCGGGTAACGTGGACTTCCTTACGCTTGGCTTCCTTGATGATTCGGTCGCGGTCGGCTTCGGTGCGGGCATATACCTTGTCATCTTTGCCTATGCGAACTGCATAGAGTGGCGGTTGTGCAATATAGATGTAGCCGCCATCTATGAGGGGACGCATGTAGCGATAGAAGAAATTCAGCAAAAGCGTACGAATGTGGTCACCATCTACGTCTGCATCGGTCATGATGATGACCTTATGATAGCGGAGCTTGGAGATATCAAATCTCGATGTGTCTTCATCGTTACCGAATGCGATACCTGCTCCAAGCGCACTGATAATCATTTTGACGGACTGATTGTCAAGAGCCTTGTCAACACGTGCTTTCTCGACGCAGATGATCTTTCCGAACAACGGTAAGACAGCTTGCGTTGTCCTGTCTCGCCCCTGCTTTGCGGAACCACCTGCAGAGTCTCCCTCTACAAGATAGATTTCTGACTTCGCCGGACTTCTTTCTGTACAGTCGGCCAGTTTTCCGGGAAGGCTTGAGTTTTCCAATGCATTTTGCCGCTTGACGAGATCCGCAGCCTTACGGGCGGCTTCACGGGCTTTTTGTGCAGTCAGGGCTTTGTCGAGAATAGACTTTGCGGATGAAGGATTTTCTTCAAGGAATGTTGTCAGTCCTTCACCTACTATTGTGTTGACAATGCCTTCGACTTCGATGTTTGTTAGACGCCGCTTATCCTGCGAGTTGAACATCGGATTCGTAAGGCGTACAGAGATGACCGCGGTAAGACCCTCACGTACATCATCACCACTGAGGTTTGAATCCTTTTCCTTCAGGAACCCGTTTTTGCGGGCGTATTGGTTTACGACACGCGTGAGTGCTGTTTTGAAGCCGGAGAGGTGAGTACCGCCATCTGGCTGAGGAATATTATTGGTAAAGCAGAAGATACTCTCGGAGTAACTTCTGTTGTATTGGAAGGAGACTTCAACTTGGGTGTCGCCCTGATCTTTAAAGAAGTACACCACTTTTGATCCGATTGGATCTTTGCTTTGGTTTAGATGCGCAACGTACTCAGCGATTCCACGTTGATGATGAAAGACTTCGAGCTCACGCTCATTGAGTTCATCGAGGAAAGTAATCTTGACTTCCTTGTTCAGATAGGAAAGTTCCCGGATACGACCGAGAAATAGCTCGGCCCGGTAATCAAGCTGTCCTGTCTCATCAAGAGCAATCGAAAAAATTTCCGGGTCCGAGAGCCAGCGCTGTGTCGTACCGGTGTCACTCTCTTCGCAAGTACCAATGATTTTTGTAGGCTCTGTAACCACTCCACGTTCAAAGCGAACCTGATGTACTTTGCCATCGCGTCGAACTGTCGTTTCAAGCCAAAGCGAGAGAGCATTGACACACGACGCGCCGACACCATGGAGACCACCGGATGTCTTGTAACCGCCATCGCCAAACTTGCCGCCGGCGTGTAGCTCCGTCATAACCATCTCGACGCCAGGCTTACCGGTCTGTTTGTTTACATCTACGGGAATACCACGTCCGTTATCCTTGATGGTAATGGAGCGATCAGCATGCAGCGTGACGTTGATTTCAGTACAGTACCCAGCAAGCACTTCATCGATTGAGTTGTCGATGATTTCTTTGAACAGGTGATGAAGTCCACCAAGTCCGGTGTCACCTATATACATTCCTGGGCGCCGGCGGACGGCTTCCAGTCCCTCCAGCATACTAAGTGCGTCAGCGTTGTAATCATTTTCAACACGCTGGATAGATGGAGTCGCGTAGTCAGCGTCCAAATCGGAGTCGGTGAAGAGGTCCTGCTGGTCGTCGTTCAATAGAGCATCCTTAATAAGCGGCTTGAACAGCCACTGTTAACGATTACAGTATAGCCTGTTGCTGAATCGCCTGCCTTAGGGCGGTCATCGGCTGACCCCTGCTTAGATGAACGGTATTACTTAGAAATGCAATAGTTGTTTTTGTGTTTATCTGATAATCCACAACGTCTGACTGAGCTCAGGCGACATGACAGGCTACAAAGGTCGGTTCTCCACTACTGAACCACTCGCTGAAACTAATTCCATGTATTTTCTTGCGGTTGAGTTTTCGTTGCCGTATTATTCCCCTTGCGTCTGGTGCCCAAGTG
>CAZSGJ010000083.1:0-11512 GCA_964606305.1 uncultured Armatimonadia bacterium | reverse complement strand
ACCTTCAAGGATGGCAGTACGGTAACGTTTGAGAACTTCGAGTTTTCACGCCAGTAAGTATCATCTGCTGGCGGGCTTTGATTCAATCCCGGGTTGGCATTCCTCTTGAATGCCTGACACCGGGATTTTTTCTGCCGGGTGAGTTGCGGGATCTTAGGGGATGTTTGTCGCAAATGTGCAGATAAATGACGGATAAGCCCGTGGCTTTCGGTATTGTTCGGGGGCTTGATACTGGAACGTCGGCAGCTCCATTCACAAAATTTGGAAGGTGGTACCTAGATGCTGTATTCTTTGTATACATGCATTACATCCAAGTGAAAGAGGTACTGACATGTCTGTCGTGATGACATTTCGTGTCTCGGATGAGCTCGCATCGGACATCGATGTCCTTGCAAAGGCTCAGCGCCGGTCAAGGAGTGATGTTGGTAGCCGTGCGCTTGAAGAGTGGCTTCGGATGGAGCAGTTTCCCGGGATTGAGTTCCGCACAGCGGCTGGGCTACGAATCGCGTGTCTAAAGCTGCGTATGCCCGTGCATGAAGTCATCCGGGTCGCGAAGAGTTACTCCTTCGATGTACACCTTACGGCAGAGCATTGTGCATTGACCCCGGAGCTTGTCCAAGCGGCGATCCAGTACTACGAGCGGTTTCGGACCGAGATTGACATGTTGATCCCGGAAGGGGATGCTGCACTGGCGGTGTTGCAGCGCTTCTTCCCGGATGTATGCGACACCATTCTTCCAAGCCGTTAGCTGGCTATGTTACGTTTGTTGCTGGATGAGCATATTTCCAGCAAGGTAGCACACGGGCTGAAACGGCAGTTACCTCTGGCTGATGTTGAGTGCATCCTGACATGGCAAGGTGGTGCACATCTGGGATCACCTGACGATGTTATTCTCAATAATGCATTACGAGATTGGCGTGTTGTGGTTACCTATGACCTTGCGACGATGCCGAGTGCAGTTCAATCTATGGCTTCCGATCACGGTCAACATCCAGGAGTGCTGTTTATCGACACAAAGACATTACTTCCAAATGACATTGGTGGGCTTGTGCGAGCACTGCAATCATTTTTGATTATCCATGCTGAATCGGAGCATCTGAACAACCAAGTACACTTTTTGCGGACAACAAACGACTAAATTGCCTAAGAACCCGATCACAGTGCGTTAGGATCGTAACCACTACCCCAACCCGGCACACGGGCTGCTCACCACACAGCCATCCGGTTCGCGGCAGTGGATAAATGCGCCGATCACGCCGCTTGGAACACTGGCGCGCACCCTCCCGCCGCGTGGCAGGCGGCCAAGCTCGATGTTTGTCCAAGTCCGCTGCGGCCATGGTTGATTGGATGCCTGCGTAAGGCTTAGCGTGACAAGGGCATCCGGGTGGACATTTGTAAATCGGACATCCAGCAAATCGCTCTCAGCCCTGAACGACACGCACCGTCCCGGGCGGGCTTTCCGAAATGCGTGGAAGTCGGCATATCTGTGGAGCTCTTTCGGCACCTCGCCCTGCGTATGGCCATGCGGCATAAATGGCATAAACGCCAGCGTTTTCTCGCCGCGGGTGAGGTCGTGGCTCTGCTGCCACATTTGTGGAGTGAACGCAAAATCCGTCGCACCATTCATCCAAAGCATTGGCATTTTGGCTTTTGGCAAATACACGGATGGATCCCAAAGCTTCATCCACTTTTCACGGATCTCCCGCGGCGCTTTATCAAGACCAAGCCCCGGCGAGTCGCCGATAAATCCGCAGCCGTACACCGGCATCGCGTAACGAAAGCGGGAATCGACACCCGCGGCGATGCTCGTTAAAAAGCCGCCCCACGAGATACCCGTGACACCAATACAATCCCGGCGGACATTTGGGAGCGAACGCAGAAGGTTATGTGCGCGGATCACCGACTCAACGGCATGATAAGTCCACTGATCTTCCGGGTTTTCATGGATGGTCTCGTACGCCCCCCAGCCCGCCGGGCCACCAAGCGGATGATGATCACGTCGCTTGCCGCCATGGTCAGGCGTATGCCCGCAGGTGTCCATCGCGATTGCCGCGTAGCCGCGGTCTACCCACAATTTCACCCAGTGCGCGAACGCCGACCCGCCGCCGCCGTGGATGAGGACAATCCCAGGGACGGGCTTTTCTTTGGATGCGCCATCCGGAACACCCATCCACGCGAAGACACGGGTGGGCTTTCCTTTGTACAAAGGGCCATCGTAGAAGAGGGAGCGTAGTCCGGGGGCATCAAATCCGGGCGCCGGATATTGCTGCGGAGGTCGGTCATTTATGGTCCAGGGCGTGCGCATGGCGCAGTCTACCAAGTGTCTGTCATCGGATTGCTCCGAAGGGTTCTGATGTTGTTGAAAGAAAGTCTGGATGGCATGTCACGCCCGCCCACGTTTAGGCGATGAATAGATGGGCAGTAAACGGAGAATGGGTTCAAACTCCGAAGACGCCAATAATAAAGAAGCCGTGCTATCGCACGATGAATCGGAGAGTTGAAACATGGACACAGCAGTGATGGCGGCGGGATTTGGCGGAGTCGTGTTTGGCGTGGGCGCTGCGGTTATCTTTCTGAACAGCCGGTTTGCAACAGAGCGCTCGGCAAAGATTGCGGCTGAGGCAGCTCTCAAGCCTTTGCAGGACCAGCTGGCTGGAGTCCAGAAGGAGAAGCAGCAGCTGGATGCCCGCATCACCGAAGCGCAGGCGGGGGTAACAAAGGCTGCCGCAGATGTCGCAGCGGCGAAAGCAGACCTTGTAAATGCGCAAAACCGCGCATCCGGCCTGGAGGCGGACATTGCCGCGAAAGAGCAACGTATCGCAGAAGTGATCGCCACACGTGATTCGCTCCAGACGCAGGTTGCGACATTGAACGCTCACAAAGATGCCTTGAATGTAAGCGAAACCGGGCTAAAAGGGCGCATCGCAGCGCTTGAAACCCAGCTAGAGCAGGTTCGGCGTGACCTGCAGGCTGCAAACACGGCTGTCGCAGAAGCAAAGGCACAGCTCAACACTGAAGAAGCGATGAAGGATTCCTACAAGCTCCTTGGAACAGAAATCGCCAAAGAGCTTCAGGAAAAGATGCGCGAGGAGTCCGGCCAGGAACTTGAGGAGCAGCGTAAGTCGATTGAGGAGCTGACAAAGCCATACACCGAAGCCATGGAAGCGCTAAAGGCGCAGACAGAAGAGCTGCTTAAAGGCCGCACGGAATCCGATGCCATATTGAAACAGCACATCGCCGATCTCGCCAAGCAGGCTGAGCAGATGACCCGTGTGTTTTCACGTCCAAAGGACCGCGGAAACTGGGGTGAGCTGCAGCTGGAAAATGTGGCTGAGAGTGTTGGGCTGCGTCTTGGGGTTGACTATGTCCGCCAGCAGCAGGTGCGCGTTGGCAACCAGACGCTCATCCCCGATATGGTCGTCTCGCTCCCAAGTGGCAGCAAAGTGGTCATCGACTCGAAAATGCCGATTGACCAGTTTGACAAAGCGATGCAGGCGGAGACCGAAGAAGAGCAGGTTGCACTGCTGCGCGAGCATGCCAAGGCGGTGCGCAAGCATATCGATGACCTTTCGGGCAAGCAGTACCACCATCACTTTAAAGGTGTTGACCACGTGATTCTCTACCTTCCAACGGAGGCGCTCTACCACACCGCCATCGAGGCCGATCCGGATCTGATCAAGTACGGGCTGGATAAGCGCGTTGTGTTGACATCCCCTGGATTGCTGATTGGTCTGCTGCGTACGACGGCCTGGGTCATTAATCAGCACACGTTTGCGCAAAATGTTGAAGAAATCCGTAAGGAGGGGGCAAACCTTTATAAAGGAGTCGCTGCGTTCCTTGGTCACTTCCAAGCTGTCGGTAAGAGTATCTCGGCGGCTGCGGGTAAGTATAACGATGCCACGGGAAGCCTTCAGCGCAGTGTGCTGGCAAAGGCCAAAAATCTGCACAAGCTGGGTGTTGTTGACTCAGCAAACCAGCTCCCGGACGTTTCGCCGCTGCTCCTTGAACCCATTAAGGATGTTCAGCTCGACCAAAAGGTGCTGGATGCGATTGGGCCGGTGGATGAGGGTGCAGATGATGACGATGCGCTCTATCTGACGGACAGCGTATCGGCACCGGGGGATGATGCCTAGATTACACAAAGGCCCCGGGGGGATGGTATCCAGTCCCCCGGGGTCATTGTCGTTTATCGGTTGTAATTAAACCTTCCGAGCCCCCTCACCCCTCCAATAACTCATCCAGCTCCGCCCGGCAGTGGCGGAGCAGCTCGAGGTCTTCCGTGAGGCGGTTTTGTGGGTCGCGGGTTGCGTAGAGCTCCTGCACAATCTCAAGCTCGGTGATACGACTCGTGACCATTGCATTCATCGCACGCACCAGAGGGGATGAAGAAGCGCCTGCATTTTGAACATCGCTTGTGGGTGAACCCGTTCCGCGAATGTCGCTCAGCAGGATAGCGAGGAGTCCAGCCGCCGCATGGCCAACCGTTGTGGATGTCAGTATCCTCGGCGACAGATTTCGCATTTGATGCGTCAGCGTCCCTGCTGGATTACCACTAGCAACGAGGAGCAGCTGACGAATCTGCGCTGCGGCATCTGATCCGCTGGACAAAAATGCATCCAGCTCAGCAAGGCCCGCCGAGTCATCCGCAGCCACAACCACTCCCACCGTTTTACCCGTAGTTGATGTGTCCGAGATGTCTACGCCGTACCCACGCAGGGCATCCATTAATGCGGCGACCAGCTCCGCACCACCATCAGCGTAACGAGCCTGCTCCAAAACCTGAAATGTGAAATCGGACATCCAGAAATCCTCCCCAAAATCCATCAACATTACAGCGCGTAGCAGGCATCCCTCGCCAATTCGCATCAACGCAGGTTAGACTGCACGCAGGCGATTCGGGTCTGCGATGCTGCTAACCGAACACGCACGCAAAATCCGTGATGCCACCCAAAAGCCACATGTCCACATCCATCACCACACCAGATCCAGCAAGCCCGAACTGGCAGCGCACCGCATGGCTTATCGTCGCCTTGCTCGCGCCCGTCGCCCTGCTCAATTACTTCGATCGCCAGATGCTGGCGGCGATGAAAACAAGCGTCATGCACGACATCCCAAGCGTCGGCTCGGATGCGAACTGGGGTCTGATGCTGGGGCAGTTCAAGTGGGTCTACGCGGCGATGAGCCCGATTGGCGGCTATCTCGCAGACCGTTTCTCCCGCCGCTGGACGATTTGTGCAAGCCTCCTTGCCTGGTCGGTTATCACATGGCTCACCGGACACGCGACAACGTACGAGCAGCTGATGTGGTCCCGCTCAGCGATGGGAATCTCCGAAGCATTTTATATCCCGGCAGGCCTCGCGCTGATTGCTGACTTCCACTTTGGCTCCACCCGCGCGAAAGCCGTCGGCTGGCACCAGGCCGCCATTTACTGCGGTGTGATCCTTGGAGGCTTCACTGGTTACATCGCGGACAGCCCGACCCTTGGCTGGCGCTTTGCCTTTGATGCTGCCGGCATCGTTGGCATCATCTATGGAATCGTGCTCTTTTTCTTCCTAAAGGATGCCCCGCGTCCAGCCGGCACGGTGGGTGCGGTTGTGGAAAAGCCATCCGTGGGCGCGAGCGCAAAGGCACTCTTCACCAATCCCAGTTTCATCCTGATGGTCCTCTACTTCACTCTCCCGGCGCTGTCCGGGTGGGTGGTCCGCGACTGGATGCCAGCGATTCTCAAAGAACAGTTCAATATCGGGCAGGGCCTCGCCGGCGTCAGTGCAACGCTCTACACCAACCTTGCTGCGCTTGGGGCCGTTTTCCTTGGCGGCTATCTCTCGGACAAAGCGATTCGAAAGAACATCCGGGGGAGGATTTTTGTGAGCGCTACCGGGATGGCCCTCATCGTTCCGGCGATTTTTGGCGTTGGTAATGCGACCTCACTCGGGATGGCGATTGGCTTTCTGATGCTGTTCGGTATCGGATGGGGCCTGTTTGATGGAAACAATATGCCGATTTTGTCGCAGGTCGTGCGGCCTGAGCAGCGCGCGACTGCGTATGGCCTGATGAACCTTGTCAGCATCAGCTGCGGAGGGCTTGCTGACTTCTGGTTTGGCAAAATGCGGGATGCCAAGATCCCATTGAATGTTATTTTCGGGATGTTCTCGCTGACGGTTGTAGCAAGCGTTGTCCTGATATTGTTGGTCCGGCCGAAGCCAGAGCTTTCTGCTGATACGCAGCCTGCTGGACACTAACATCACCAGCAAAATGGACACCCTTCTACAGTTTCGTCGCCTTGCGGACATCCCCAATAACCGTGGTCTCGCCGCGCCGTTTGCCGGTGTCCTGAACGCCAGCTTGGTCGTCGCCGGCGGTGCGAATTTTCCAACGGCATATCCGTGGGAACGTGGTGCAAAGGTCTGGCATGATCGGATTTACCGCTTGCGAGAACCGGATGCCCGCTGGGAAACCATCGGACGCCTCCCACAGCCGCTCGGGTACGGGGCAAGTTTTACGGTGGATGGCGGCGTGGTTATCGCGGGCGGCTCAGACTCCGGAAAGCACTATACAAGCTGCTGGCTGATGACAGAGCGCGGCAAGCGGGTTGTGTTTGAACCCCTGCCAAGTCTGCCTCTTCCTCTCGCAAATGTCGGCTTTGCCAAGCTTGGCAACCTGCTGGTTGTTCTGGGGGGACAGGAGACTCCGGTATCGACATCCGCGAGTAAGCGTGTCTTTGCGATGGACTCCACGGCATTTGGCAAGGGATGGTTTGAGCTGCCTCCCATGCCTGGACCCGCACGTATTCTGCCCGGTGTTGGGGTTGTCGCCGACTCGATTTTTGTGTGCTCCGGGGCTGACTTATATCCGGGACCGGATGGCAAAGCGGTCCGTAAATACCTCCGGGATTGCTATCGGTATACGGGGTTTGGTGGATGGAAGCGCCTGGCGGATTTGCCAAAGGCCGCGGTAGCCCCGCCGTGCCCGCTTCCTCACTTTGCGGAAGGGGTGGCAGTCTTCTCCGGCGATGATGGCTCGCGCGCGTGGATTCCGCAGGCGGTGCATCCGGGGTTTGATGCGGATATCAACTTGGTGAGCAGCAAGAGAATCCTCGCGCTTGGCAGTGCTCCATTTGCCCATGTCACGGCGACAGCTGTTCAATGGCGGGGCAGCTGGGTCATCCCGAGCGGAGAAGTCCGCCCGGGAGTACGTACGCCAGCCGTCTGGATGATTACCTCTTCTGGTGAGTGATCATCAGTTGTTGGTATTCAGCTTATCGATGAGCTGCTGTGGGATAACGGGTTCACGCGGTTTATTGCGTTTTCCTGTCAGCTTTGCAACACGGTGCTCGTAGCAGCTTTTCTCCCACGCCCTTCGGCGCAGAAACTGGATTCTCGTGTAGCCTGGCAGTGTCGGCTCCGCTGAGAAGTCCAAATCCGGCCGGTCATAGACATCACGGTCCCACTCGTACTGCTCATCGCAGAGGTCGAGGCGTGGAAACAATGGGTCGTTCGGTGGACGAATCGCTTTAAGCTTTTCGTACGATGCGTATTTCCAATAGAATCCCGGTTGCGATGATGTAAAGCGAACGGTTGGATTGGCATATGCCTTTACTTCATAGTTTTCAGGGGGAGTAATCGTTCGCCGTTCCTCGATGTATTCAAGCTTGTTGAATGCGACTGCCATCGCCTTTTGCCTTCTGGATTCATATCTTTGCTGAATTTCCTGGGGCGTTATCGGATGGCTGCTGCCTGAAGAGTACTCGCTAAACAGCGTATAGTTCTCGGGATTGGGCTCAAGCCATCCGGCATTGCAGCCAAAGAAGAAGAGCTTGGGATCATAAACTCCGTGAAATGCCTTCCATGTGACTGGCAGAATGTATTTATGGCAATACTGCCTGATAAACATCCCGAATTCCCACGACCGAAAGCGCTTGTATTGTGTTGATGTCCAACCCGTCGGCAGGAGCTCATGCTGGAAATTGAGGCCACTGTCGTCGTAGCGGGCATCATCCCATTCGTGACGTGTTGGATGTTCATATGGGAGGTTTCGTGAGTCGACAAAAGGGATTGGACGCCACATATTGCCGATGAAGATGCCATCATTATTGACATCTGTCGCAAATGTAAGGGCGCGATTTACGCCTGATGCGAATGGCTCGCGGGCAATCGCGGGGTCATTGGATGGTGCGATAAATCGATCTGCCAGTTCCTGCGGAATGGCGGGAATCCCATAGGATACCCATGATCCTGATTGCGATGTTATCTCAGTGTCATGCTTAGTCATGGTGAGGTTCCGATGCAGTTAGTAGCCATTGGAAGTGCTCCTCCGGCTCCACATTTGAATCACTTGATGGGGCTATGCTGTGACTTAAAAATCGCAATCACCATCGCCGGCGGAAGCGGGCCATTCGCAGCTTTGCAAGGTTGACACAATACGCGCTGTAGCGCAGGTGTTGGATACGAGTCCAACCGGGAGGCGTTGCCGATTTTGAGAAGTCTAGCGAAAAGTCATCGTACGCTGGGTTATCCCAGCAGTATTGTTCGGCTTCCAGATCGAAGCCATTCTCTCTGACCGAGTCGTCATCCGGATAATCATCAACGCGACCCGTGCTGAGATTTTCCCGCTCAACATAGCTTGGCAGCCTCCAGTAGAACAGTGGGTCTGCCAGCGCTTCAGCAACTGTCAGGTTGAAGCCTTTCGGTTTGCGGCTGGCTTGCGGGATGATGAGCGGGGCTTGCTGCGTCTGTTCCAATGGTCCCTTTGTCAGACGGGACTTCATTTGAACGATGGATGCAATCTGTTCAGTGGTGAGCATTCGTTTACCGGGTGGAAAGTCACCTTTAACCAGCGGGTACAGGGATGGTTCCGGTTGCAGGCGAATCGCATTGCATCCATAAAAAATCAGCACCGGTGTGTATCTTCCCCGATAGGCAGCAAAGGCGATTTGGTTTCTATGAATGCTTTGTTGCCGCACAAGGTGGATGGCAAATTCCCAGGCAAAGAGACGCTTGAAATCGCTTGGAAGCCAAGCCATCGGGAGAGCTTCGTGAGAACAATCCAGCCAGGGGACATCGAATGTTGGCGTGTTCCACTCATCCCGAAATGGATGTTCATGAGGCAGGTGCCTTCGTTCACTTAGGGGTTCTGGGTGCCATATGTTTCCAAGATAGACCCCGTCGTCGTTCCGATCTGCTGGATGGCAAACGCTAAACCTATCGCGTTGATTTAGCACTTTCCTGGCGCTGAGACACTCCTCGGGCGTTGGATAATCTCTCACATCAACAATAGCTGTCGGGAATGAGACCGGGGGAAGGATGGCTCGGCGTGGTCGTTTCATCGTAAAGTCCATTTCAAGAGTCTTATCTACGCAGCCAGTCGCCTTGTGACGGAACGATGTTATTGAAATGAAAACACTGCTACCTACGTGCCGAATAACCATAAAGACAGGTACCGGTATTCTCGTTAATTCGGCTGGTCTCGTCACCGTAACCCACACCACCAAGCCACTGGGCACCGAAAGCACCGCGATAGAGATTGACATTTGGCTATCAGGGAGCAAAACCCGCTACGCTCTACCGTACAACAAAGCGAAGCAGGTGAGTGCATCCCGCATCGATGCCAGCGCAACGCTGACGATCGCTAACGTCCGCTGGATGACTGTTTCGGACACATGGCAAGCCACTTCCGATGGCATTTCCATCACACGGACGATTGACATCCACACGCAGCAAAACCCCGGTTGTGGGTTTGCACATCGGTTTGTGCTACCGGCTGATGCTGCAGCATTGCGACAACAATGTGATGTCTTTATGCCGGCGATCTCCTATGGCAGCAAACAGACTGTCCCGAGAACGGCTCTTGGTTCTGACCCATCGGACACCATCACGCTCGTGCGTGCAGACCGCCTGCCGTACCCGGCTGTCGCCATTTACAATCCCGCATCCAAGGTCTACGCTGCGCTGATCCATGACCCGGATGGCTGTGGTGCGCCGCCGGATGAGGACCACCCCGAGCTTCAGATTGATGCCCGCTTCCAAACACCCTGTATCGGTCTCGAGACTCAGCCGAGTGGCCGTTTAGTCTTTGCGATGCCCGGGACCGAAGGCTCCCGCACTTATGTGCACGGGCCAAGTGCTGAGAATAACCGCTTCGTCTATCGGGCACAACCGTTGATTGCCGGCACAAAGTCAACGCACAAGCTACGCATCGCTACGGGTAGCGCCTCTCAATTCTCCGATGCGGTATCGAAGGTTCTCCGTTTCGCCGTTGCTAACCGCCTTGCGTGTCCGGCGAGTCCTAATCTTGCAAATATCGAGCAGCAGCAGCTGGATCTGCTTGCCCGTTATCTTGCCCCTGTGAATGGCGTCCCGACGCTTCCGTTCAGTGTCCGCATCCCCGATGGCTTTGCAATCGACACAAGCTGTCAGTTTGGGTTTATCGGGCAGGCAACTCAGGCAGCGGCGTTGCTCCTGATGCGGAAGGACAAGGTGTCTTTGGATGCAAATACACACGCAGTAAAGCTCATCGAGTTCTTTATTGGAAACTGCCTCTCGCCGCAAGCCATCCCACGTACATGGTTTGATATCACGGGGCCCGGCACAGTCCGTTGGAGGAGCTATGAGAGCTACCTTCGCGTCATCGTGGATGGTCTTTCTGGCATCCTTCAGGCAGACAGCGCCGCACGTCGGAATGGAATTACGCATGCCGGGTGGCGTCCATTTGTTATCAATGTTGTCGATAGGCTTCTGAGGTATCAAGGATCCGATGGTGGCTTCCCGCGGGCCTGGAACCACGATGGCAGTGTGTTCAATGCATCCACAACGAATACATCGCATATCATCCCGCTGCTGGTCGACTTGTTTGTGCTCACAAAGGAGAGACGCTATCGGGATGCCGCACTTCTTGCGGGGCAGCACATCCTGACAAACCAGATCTCGCCATACAATTTTGTCGGAGGGACGCCCGACAACCCGGATGTTATCGATAAAGAAGCTGGCGTCAAAGCGCTTTCTGCGTTGCTCGCGCTCTATGACCTCACGGGGGACAAAGCGTATATCCGCCATGCGATGACGGCTGCGGACTTTGTATGTTCATGGACGTACTATCACGACATTTCGATCCCGGATGGCTCCCGTGACCAGGCATTTCCCAAGGGCCGCGGGACGCGTGGAACTAGCATCATCGCAACCGGGCATAGTGGTGCCGATACCTTTACCAGCATCGTGTGGTTTGACTTGTTGCGTTTGTACGTGTTAACGGGGGATGTGTATTGGCAGAGGCAGGCACTTTTTCATGCGTATGCCAGCAAGCAGTTGCTCGACCACGATGGCAGCCTCGGATATGCCATGCCTGGGCTGCAAAATGAGGCATTTTCTGTCGCGCCGCTTCGCGGGCGTGGCGTACGACTCTGGCTGCCATTCCTCACGACGACGCACCTCGAACCGATAGTCAGGGCATCGGATGTATACAACATCGCGGCCCCGGGGCAGATTGGCTCCAGAGCCGGGTTGTTACTGCTCGACCA
>CAZSGJ010000082.1:0-11776 GCA_964606305.1 uncultured Armatimonadia bacterium | reverse complement strand
TCGGTTGCGATCCGCTTACCCTCAAGGTCTCTTACGGACTCGACACCATCGTTTTGACCGGCGGCCAGCACAATCCGGATTGGATTTCGTGTTGCCTTCGAATAAGCCAGTTCGCAAATTTCGTGAACATCGGCACCGCAATCCTCAATCCAGTCTTTCCCCGTTAATCCAGCATCGATTATTCCGTCTTCAAGGTAACGCGGAAGCTCCTGAGGTCGGATTAGCGTAATGCTAAGGGATGCATCATCGACAACAGGTTGGTAAGACCTAGAATCCACCCGGATGTTCCAGCCAGCTTTTGCGAACAATGAAAACGTGGCGTCCTGAAGACTTCCCTTGGGTAACCCTAACCTGAGCGACATCCGAACCTCACTTGAAAACCATGGAATTTGCAATCATGTTACCAGAGGACCTTCCCTCGCTAGAGTGCATCGGTATAATGACATGTTATGCACCTTGACCCACTTCGCTTGGAAAAAAGAGATCGCCTTGCCGCCGCTGGACTCGACCCGTTCGCACCGGAGCGCTATGAGAGAACCCATGCTATTGCTGCAGTCCGGCAGGCTGGACAGGATGAAATCGGCACTCAAGTTTCTGTCGCAGGCAGAATCGTCTCACAACGTGGCAACTTCTTTGACATCATGGATGGTTCCGGACGCGGACAAATCTACCTCGATAAAGAGCTGCTTGATGAAGGAATCATTGAGACGCTGAAGGCTAACCTCGACCTAGGCGATTTTGTCGGAATTCGAGGAACCATCTTTGCCACTAAGAAGGGCGACCTTGCGGTTAGGGCAGAAGTCGTGACCCCTCTCGCAAAGGCACTCGCGGATGCGGGTGCGGTGCTGGGTAAGGAATACCGTACGCCGGACGGTGTCATCAAGCGAGCAGAGCACCTGCAAGATGCTGAGATGCGTTACCGCATGCGCTATTGCGACTTGTTTGTCAATCAGGAAGCCAGAAATGTGCTGCTGCAACGGGTTCGAATCACCAGAGCAATTCGGGAATTTCTCGACTCCGATGGCTACCTTGAGGTCGAGACACCGGTCTTGCATCTGGAGGCTGGCGGGGCACATGCAAGACCATTTAAGACGCATCACAACGCGTTAGACATTGACCTTACCCTTCGGATTGCTCTCGAGCTGCATCTCAAGCGTCTGATTGTGGGAGGCATTGACAAGGTCTATGAAATTGGTCGCGTATTTCGCAATGAAGGCATCAGCACGCGTCATAACCCGGAGTTCTCCCTACTGGAGCTGTATGAGGCATATACCGATCTCGACGGGATGATGGATCTTGTTGAACGATTGTTCCGCCACATTTGTAACACGCTCTACGGCACTGACATCCTCACCACGGCTGATGGCGTAGAAATCGACTTTTCAAAGCCGTGGACGCGATTGCCAATGCTCGAAGGAATAGAAGCCAATGCAGGAATTCCTGCAACTGCGTTTGAGACACTTGAGTCCGCGAAAGCCGCAATGGAATCCGTCGGGATTGATTCGTCTAAAGAAGCGACTATTGGTGGGATTATCGAGAAGATCCATGAGCAATTCACACAACCAAAGCTAGTCCAACCTACATTCATTACAGACTTCCCGCTTGAAACCAGCCCCCTTGCACGCAAATGTCCCGATAATCCGGCACTGACCAGACGCTTTGAAAGTTACATCCTTCGTCAGGAAATCGGAAATGCATTCTCTGAAATCAACGACCCTGTTGACCAACGTGAGCGCTTCCTGAACCAGGTTGAACAAAAAGCAGGTGGCAATGTTGAAGCGCAACCTATGGATGAAGACTTCCTCCGCGCCCTTTCCTACGGAATGCCTCCTACGGGTGGATTTGGTATGGGTATTGACCGTGTCGCGATGATCTTCACTGGGGCGGCATCGATTCGGGATGTCCTGTTCTTCCCCTTATTGCGACCGGAGCAGTTTTGAGCCTAGAGGCCAAATCAGGTCTTAGTGCCGCTGAGTTATTCTCGGCGGCAACCCGGGCGGCAGCGGACATTCTTGCGAGCTCTACAGGGGTCGAAGCCCTTGAACACCTTGCGGATACAGCTTGCAAAATCGTTGGCGCCCGCTACGCCGCTATAGGTGTGGCAAATGCAGACGGTACGGCATTGGATGAGTTTGTCGTATCAGGCATGACTGAAGAAGCCAAGAGACTAATTCCGGAAAAGCCAAAAGGGATTGGCGTTCTAGGTATCCTTATTCAGAGGCAAAGCCCCCTACGGCTCGATGATATTAAGTCGCACAGCGCGAGCGTTGGGTTTCCACCAAATCACCCACCGATGACATCGTTTTTGGGAGTTCCTCTTTGTCACGGAGGTATTTGCCTTGGCTCCCTTTACCTCACCGACAAACCGGGCGGATTTTCCGAACAGGATGAAGTTTTGGTAGATGCACTCCGGCTACAGCTATGCGTCGGAATCAGAAATTTACAAATGCTTCGACGCCAACAGGCCCTTTCGCAACGCCTGCTGACCGCGCAGGAAGAGGAACGCAAAGCAACAGCAGCGGACTTACATGATTCCCTAACACAGCTTGTATTCGCAGCGGGTGCGCACTTGGATGCGTACCGTGCCCGGGCAGAAGTATCCTCTGATCCGGATTTGGACCTTGCTGCAAAGTATCTTCGGGATGCAGGGATCGAGTGTCGAACGCTGATCAAACGAATGCGCGTATTGGAGCTGGAGGATCTTGGATTTGTGGCGGCCATCGGACAACTTGTCGATGAAGAGCAAGCCCGGGCCGGATGGGTTTCGACCAATTTTTCTACGAATGTACAGGATGACGACTTGCATCCGATGCTCGCGGTCTCGCTTTATCGGCTAATTCAGGAAGCATTAAACAATGTAAGAAAGCACGCTTGTGCGACGACTGTCGATGTTTCAGTAGAACAATTCTACGTGGGTGGTCGGACGTCCGTTAGCCTCACTGTCATGGACAATGGGTCTGGGTTTGATGTGAATGCTGTCAATCAGTCCTTTGAGCATATCGGATTGCAGAGTATGCGTGAACGCACTCAGCTCTTTGGAGGATCGTTCATGCTTGAATCCGAATGTGGAGCCGGAACGACAATCCGTATTCGCCTCTTCCCCGACTCAATTCCTACACCGATCAACACATCAGCCTAAATCAGACGCTATCGACAAAGTTACATAAGGAGATTGATCAATCGTGAACTCAGTGCGCGTAATAATCATCGATGACCATGCTATTTGGCGGGGTGGCCTCCGTAGCCTTTTGTCAGGGACTGAATTTGAAATCGTTGCAGAAGGTGTGGATGGTCAGGATGCCATTCCACTTCTTCAGGAACATGAAGCAGATCTTCTCCTAATGGACATCCGGATGCCAAAAACGGATGGACTGGTCGCATTGACGCAAGTCAAGACACGGTACCCGAAGCTTCCTGTAATTCTCCTCACTACATATGAGAATCCCACATTTGTGGCGAGAGCACTATCTGGTGGCGCGGCAGGTTACTTACTCAAGGGAGTGGAACGCGATGACTTACTCGCAACTATGCGGGCGGTTCTTTCCGGCGAATCTACGCTGAATCGCGATGATTTTCTAAGAGCATTGCGGTCAACCGGACCGCTTACCGGTTCGCGGATGGACATTCCTGAGCCATTGACCGTACGAGAAGAAGAAGTCCTTCGTCTTGTGACCACTGGTCTGTCAAACAAAGAGATCGCAGCCCTGCTCTTCATCAGCGATGGAACCGTGAAGTCTCACGTAGAGCACATTTTGCGTAAACTCGGAGTTTCAGACCGTGCACAGGCAGCCGTTTGGGCCGTCAGAAATGGACTGGTCGAATAGTCAAATACATCATCTGGCAGATGTAAACGTAGTCTTTACAGACACATACTTCAACGTGCAAAATTGGCTTACTACGATGGCTACCTGTCACCAATGTGGTACAGAAGGTCGTTCAAAATCTGACCGATGTGCTATCCCGAATGGATGGTGGGTACAGAAATGTAATGGACGTGAGATGATTCTATGTCCATGCTGTGCGGAAGTAAGTATTCCAATAGTGCATAGGAGCAAACAGATGAACGTAGTCGTCGGCATCGCTGAAACATCCGGTACCAAGTCCCCGGAAGCTCTCAATGTTCTAACAGCGTTCGGCTTCCCAGGCTTGAAACTAGACTTACTTCATGTGATTGCCCCACTAATCGTTGCGGGATTTCCAACAGAAGTTGTTACTGCCGCAGAAGCTGTCCTATGGAACAGTGAGAATGAAGCTGCACAAGCGCTGAGTTACATGGAGATGCTATCGAATCGGATTCTAGAGGTTGGTGACACTGTAAATCAGGTCGGAGTTCATGTACTGGATGGATCTCCAGCATATGAATTGCTGCAGTTTGCAGAAACTCATGCTTCAAACTTGATATCCGTTAGCGCCTCATCCAGCTCAAATTTTGAATCGTTGCTCACGGGATCGGTGGCTCGAAGTGTAACTAACAATGCGCAACAAAGCGTCTTGGTAGCCCGCCCACCCAAACGGACCGGAAAGCTGAAGGTTGTGGTCGGAACGGATCATTCATTGTATGCCACGAAGTGTATTGATCAGCTTATCGGATGGAGTCCCCGAGGTATCGAAAGCATTGAAGTTGTCACAGCATTTGATGACACCTTACTGCGGTCCCGTGCAGCAGATACAGGTGTTGCAGGTGTGAGTGCGGCAGATGCAGTTCGCGATGCGATATCTGAGCGTACTGTGTCTGTAGCCAAACGTCTGAGCCAGATATGCCCGTCCACACATGGATCAGTAATCGTTGGTTCTGCGCCGGATGCTCTTCGTCAGGTGGCGGAAGAAACAGACGCAGATGTGATTATTGTCTGTGCAAAGGGACATTCAATGCTGGAGCGATTAACGCTGGGCTCGACGAGCTTGGCGCTTGCCATTAATGCGCCCTGTTCCGTTATGGTTCTACGGCATCACTAAATGTCGCATTTTTGTTCATCAAATCGCTTAGGTCAAAGCATGCTTTACTTTCTGTTAGTGGCAAAACCTAGGGTAAGAGACCAATCCTCTGGAGCAACTTGATAGAATAAAGTCTCCGGAGGATAGAAATTTGGCATTAGGCATCGGTATCGTAGGACTTCCCAATGTGGGTAAGTCGACACTCTTCAATGCAATTACGAAGGCTGGTGCGTTGGCTGCCAACTATCCCTTTGCAACTATTGATAAAAATGTTGGTGTAGTAGCCGTCCCGGACGCGAGATTGGAACCACTACAGAAGCTGTACACCAAAGGTGACAGAGTCCCGCAGATTATTCCGACGAGTGTCGAGTTTGTTGATATTGCCGGGCTGGTCCGCGGAGCACATAAAGGTGAGGGGCTAGGAAATCAATTCCTTGGCAACATCCGGGAAGTCTCCGCAGTTGCACATGTTGTCCGTTGTTTTGTCGATGACAACATTGTTCACGTTGAGGGCCGCGTTGACGCCATGGATGACCTCCTTGCTATCAACACTGAGCTTGCACTTTCAGACCTTCAAACCCTGGAAAAGCGCATTGATAGGATACGTAAGAATGCCAAGACGATAAAGGAAGACAAAGAGCTTCTGGAAATTGTTGAGGGTCTCTTACCTCATCTCAATGAGGGATTACCTGCACGAACATTCGCGTGGCATGACCCTGTTGTTCTGGCTCGTGCACATAAGGAACTCCGTCTGCTTACTGCCAAGCCAGTCATTTATGTTGCAAATGTAGCAGAAGAAGACTTGCCAAATGGTGACGGTAATCCGCACGTTGCAGCCCTACGAGAATATGCAAAAACGGAACAGGCAGACATTTGTGTTATCTGTGCCAAAATTGAGGCGGAGTTATCTGAGCTGGATTCCGGTGAAGCTGCCGAATATCTTGAAAGCCTTGGACTGAACGAGCCAGGTCTTAATCGCCTTATTCGTATCGGCTATCAGGTCCTTGGTCTGCGCACCTTTATCACCGCCGGTGAAAAGGAGACGCGTGCATGGACGATTACTGCGGGAGATAAAGCTCCTGGGGCTGCAGGCGTCATCCATACAGATCTCGAACGAGGATTTATCCGAGCCGAAGTCATCAGCTGGGACAAGCTCGTGGAAGCAGGTTCAATCCCCAATGCCCGGGAACGGGGCTGGGTTCGAACGGAGGGTAAGGATTATGTTGTTCAGGATGGGGATGTGATGAACATCCTGCATAATGGATGACCTCTGCCTTTTCCACTGATTTCAAACACAGACTAATGAAACAAACACTCAGCCCATAACATGGACTGAGTGTTTTCTTCTTCCCTGCATCCCCCAACCAAGAGAGCATGATTGAACATCATCACCCCCACCGGTCTGGCTTTAGCTGTTCGATGTCAAACCGTGTCTGTTGACCGGTAACGATGTCCGCCACAAGCTCACCGGTAACGGGTCCAAGGGAGAGTCCCATCATCGAATGTCCCGTTGCAACGACGACCTTATCCGTTCCTAACTGACCAATATATGGGAGACCATCCGGAGAACATGGACGTAGTCCGCTCCAGATAGGAGTAATGTTGTCCAGACCACCACGAAAGGCTGGAAAGAACTCTTGTACGGACTTCCTTATGCCGTTCACCCTATTCTGGTTAACCGAGAGATCATCACCGGCAATCTCCATTGTCCCGCCAATGCGAAGTCGCCCTCCCATTGGCGTGACAGCAACACGTGCCTCCACTAGAATCGAGCAGATTTCAGGAAGCTGAACTGGATTATCCAAGATAAAGCTATACCCCTTACCACCTTGCATCGGCATTCTTACACCAAGTGATTCTGTTAGCTTTGGGCTCCATGTACCTCCAGCAACCACTACATGACCAGCGCTCAATACGGTTGAACCTATTTTTAGATCGACTCCGCCTGCGGATGGCACAATACTGTCAACGTGCGACATCCATAAAAACTCCGCCCCATTGGCCAGTAAGTACTCGTTGAGGCGATGTAACAATTTGTCTGGCGAAAGGTGAGCGTCCTTCGGAAAGTAGACACCACCTTTGACATCCAGTGTCAGCGCAGGATCCAAGTCCTGAACCTGCTGTTTATCAAGCTTAGTCGCAGGCACACCTAATGAGACAGCCCGATCTGCAAATGCATACTCATGATGCAGCGCGGTTTCTGTGTTACAGAACATTGTCAACCCACGTAAGGTTAAATCAAACCCGCCATCCAGATCTTCATCGAGTTCGACATACAGGTCCCGCGAGCGAAGATTGAGATCACGCAAGATACCCACGCTGCTGTCTACGTGGGCTGCCGTGCAACTTCGCATAAACTTGAGGCCCCAGTCCACGAGTCTGTGATCTGCCCGAATTTTCACACCGAAGGGACTCTGTTTATCCGGCAGCATTCTTAGGCCATATTCGACCATTCCCGGTGCCGCGAGCGGAACAAAGTGACTTGGAACAATCATCCCCGCATTCCCACTGCTGCAACGTGCACTCGTGGGTTGTCCGTCATCCACAATTGCAACCCTCATTCCTGCTCGCGTCAGGAAATAGGCTGATGAGAGTCCTACAATACCGGCTCCAATGATAACGACGTCATACCCCACTGCTGATACCCCATCCCAATGCATCGGCAGGATTAATAACGAGCTCACCCCGAGCAGTGACAAATGCTGTACCGGTAATCGTCGGTACGACACCACCATCCGGATGCTCTACAACCTTACCGGTAAACACAGACCCGGTCACTGACTCCTGACGATAAAGTTCATCGGCTTTCAACTTTGCATTTGCATACAGCCAAGCGAGTTTGGCACTGGTTCCGGTACCACATGGTGAGCGGTCATACTGTCCACCCGGGCACAGGACAAAGTTTCTAGAGTCGTTTTCCGCATATTGCGAAGGTGCAAACAGCTCAACATGATCGATGGTCGGATCCACGACACGTACAGATGACAAGACTGCTTCACAGTAATGCGTCATAGCCCTTACATCGGATATTGAAATTCTATTACTCCATGGATGATTCGTTACGAGCAAAAACGTGTTGCCACCATACGCTACAGCTCCTTCAACAACTCCGAAATCGGGAACATCCACGGAAACCGTTTCTGCCACCACATACGAGCGCACATTTGTGATGGAAACACTGTTGTCTTCATTTCTATTGGCGACCACCAGGCCAACCGGAGTCTCGATACGCACTTTTGCAGGCAAGTCGGGAAGAGACGCGATAACACCTATCGTCCCGTGACCACACATTCCCAAAAGCCCAACGTTGTTGAAAAAGATCACACCAATATCAGCCTCGGGTACTGATGCGGGTACCAACGCTGCGCCGACCAACACATCATTTCCTCGCGGCTCATTCACAATCGCTCTCCGATAGTGATCAAAGTCTCGAGCAAACACAGACGCCTGGTCGGCAACCGTTCCTGCCCCAAAATCCGGTAATCCGGACGTAACCAGGCGAGTAGGTTCTCCACCAGTGTGGGAATCAATGTACTTAAGTGTGATCACTGTTTTGCCGACTTTCGAATGAGTCTATTTACAAAGAAGTCTGTACGTCGTCTACGACCGTAAGGTGATTCGGCCGCTCCATGGTCACTTCCAGGAATAACGAGCAAGTCAAAGTCCTTGTCCGCCTTTATCAGGGCATCTACGACTTGCATCGTCGAAGCTGGATCAACATTGTGGTCGACTTCACCAACAACGAGCATCAGGTCTCCCGTTATTCTGTGAGCAAACTCGACATTGCTTGACAATCGATACGAATCATCCACGGGATAGCCCATCCAGAGTTCATTCCACCATGTTTTGTCCATACGGTTATCGTGGCAGCCACAGTCAGCAACAGCCGCTTTGTAAAAATCACCATGCCAAATCAATGCCGCCATAGCATTCTGGCCGCCTGCCGAACCTCCATAAATACCGACCCTCGATAAATCAACACTGGAATCCTTAGCTCCCAATGCCTTGATCCATGCGATGCGGTCTGGAAATCCACCATCTTTCAAATTCTTGTAGCAGACATCATGAAAGGCTTTTCCGCGCCAGTTTGTCCCCATCCCGTCGATCTGCACAACGATGAACCCTTTGTCTGCAAGGCGCTGCATGTACCCCATATGGTCTGTCCATGCTTTCGCAACGTAGTGATCCTGAGGTCCTGCGTACACTTGCTCAATAACAGGGTACTCTTTATCCTTTGACCAACCTAATGGGCGAATAACGTTTCCGTAGATAAGCGTTGATCCATCACGTCCGGGGGCTACAAATCGCTCTATCGCTGGTATTCCCAACGCATCTCTGCGCGACGTGTCAGCAGTTTCGAGTGGAAGAATGAGCTTTCCAGAGGATGCATCTCGAAGCTCCGAAACGGGCGCTTTATCGACCCGTGACCAAGTGTCAACAAGATACTTTCGATTAGGCGACATCTGGATGCGATGTGTTCCATCACCGGATGTGACAATCGTCAGCTTGTTTGATGTGAGGTCAAGTACACCGTGATGAACATAATACGGATCCTGATCTTTGAAGTGCCCAACCAAAGACACGTCCATTAGGTTCCTACCACGGTGGTAACCCGTAACAGACTTTACATTCCAAGTCCCAGCTGTAACCTGTTTCACGACCTGTTCGGCCGACTTGTTCGGGTCAACAGCATAGAGATGATTGTAACCAGAGCGCTCTGACATCCAATAAAGCGTGGATTCATCGTCACTAAGCCACGCTCCATATTTCGCCTGATAGTCGATAAACGTCGTTGATGTCTCATTAATCACCGAGGTGATGCTTTTTGTATCAATGTCAATCCGACAAAGACGCAGGAGTTGATGTCCGCGTTGGTTGTACACAAACCAGGCATGCTTTGAGTCTTTGCCCCAAGTCACTCCATCTGCCCAAGGGTCACTTCCAAGCTGTGTCAGACTCCAAGGGTTTGGTAACAAATCAGATGCCAATGGCGTTTCTGTTGCAGTCTCCAAATTGATCAGAACAACTGTAGGCTTTGCAATCGCATCCCCTGGCTTTGGGTAGTCAATGGTTTCATACGTCGGCTCAACGCTGTCTTTTGGACGTGTATTGCGTAACGTTATTGGATGAGGTTTGGGCTTTGTTTCACGAAATGCAATTGCGTATCGTCCATCTGGTGATAACCAAAATCGATTACCACTGAAACTATCTGTTGGTGTACCTGACGTGGTCACCAGTTTCGTTGCCCCGCCATCACCTATCATCGCCAAGTTATGATTACGGAGAACTATCCGCCTGTTTGCCCCTTTGACCTCACTAGGTGCCGGATCAGCAGCGGAAACTACTACTTCCGCATCGCCATTTCCCGCTCGCACATAGCCAGCACTGGATGCATCGCTACGTTTTACCTGCCAAAGATGTCCGGTAAACGTTCTGATACGTCGACTACCATTTGCGTCGACAGCACCGTACGACTGTGACTTACCTGCATCAATCCATACCACTTCTACCGCTTGCCCGGTCTGATTACGAAACGTTAGCCAGACCTCCCGGGATTCGATTCCCCTTTGTTGCCGTGGGGCTCGTTCCTGCAATTGAAGTTTCGATGTAGACGAAACGGCACCTATCTGCTGTTCTAATGCTTCCTTAGTTGGGAAAACATCTTTGGTACCTGCCTTCGCATCGACGAGAACAAATTCAAACGCATTTGGTGCGCGTTCTCTCTGATACCAAAACCGATCGCCCGTTCCAATCCACTGAGGATTCACTGTTTTGCGAATGACACTTCCGGGTGCTTTGCTTGCTGCGAGCTCAGATGCTGAGATGTTTTGTTGTGCCAGATTCGATACAACCAATGCAGCGATTGCCAAGTTGATCAACGCCATGCAGATTGCTCCTTGGCTGGCTTCCACGATGAGTCAAAGTACCCTGCTCCAACAACGCCGGCTCTGCCCACTTGGAAGACATCTGACTTTGCCACCATCCAGTCAGGCATAGCGACACCGCTGACGAAAAATGGAACCCGAAGAACTGCACGCGCCGCGCGCGCTCCCGTGAATCCAACGACCACGATGTGACTGCTTTCGGACGTCGGGTGCGGCTGGCAAGCAAGCAAAAACACGTCATCGCCCGCAACGGATCGCCCACCAACAGCAGCTGCTTTGCGGCTTACATCAACATTGCGTTGATTCACAAATCGTTTCCAAGCCTTGTTGATATCTTTGTTACCGTAAAGAACATACGTTCGGTTCTCGTCCAACAAATCAGTGTCTAAAAAGATATCAATGTGTCCATTACCGCGGACCATCCATGTTTCGAGATGATAGCGGGCGATTTGGAGTGCAGCATCATTTTCGCCACTGCTGCCTCCAGTAGGAAGTACGATTGCAAAGCGATTACCGATGGCATTCTTGAATGGACCACTGCGCTCAGGATTCTTATCCCCATGTTCAACGGAAGCAGACACGCGCCAGCTGGAGCCTGCGCTGACCAGCTGCACCTCACCAGATTGCGGAACGTTGACCGTATGACCGTTTATCTTGACCCGCGATGGACGTTTCCTATCAAGACGGTCGCACATGACAAGGCGTTCTATATTCTCGGCCGTGATCCAAATCTCATCGGCTGAAGCGTTCCAAGTAACCACAACCTTTGACATCTCTCCCCAAAGTCGTTGCTGGACAATTTGAATCCAAAATGCCTTTGATGAAACTCCGGGGTGCGGAGTCGTAAACGTAAATGTGTCAGGATTACCGACAGTTGAAGATTTAATTGCAGATGTAATTCCTGGCCAATCAAGACAATCGGCACCCGCCCCTTGCGGTCCATCCCACCAGTGTCC
>CAZSGJ010000081.1:0-11982 GCA_964606305.1 uncultured Armatimonadia bacterium | reverse complement strand
GGCGACTGCTGAGCTGCGTGTTGGCAGCGCATCCATAATCTGATCACACCGTACGCCGCGCTCACGCCAGACCAGCTCACCTGCGTAGAAGGTGATCAGGATGACGTAGAACAGCATAAAGCTGGTGAAGCCGGTTTCGACCATGATTCGGGTCACCGGGAGCACCGCATTATCGAACGTCTTGTTAGCATTCCAGACGTTGATAGTTAGGAGCATCAGGCCAGCGACCATGATGATTTTGTAGGTTACGCCCTTGACGATGTCGCTATAGGTAGCCCTTGCAATGCTTGACATTGCATTTATGAATGTGAGCGGAGTTGTTTGGTAGACCGGCAGGCTGGTTTCGATGATTGGCGTACTTGCGCCAAGCTTTGTCTTGCCCTTCGCCTTGCTTACCTGACCACTTCGGGATGACTTGAACTGAAACGTTCGGAAGCCGCCTGCGAGGAGGATGGCTGCACCGGCCAGCCAGATGGCACGGTTGATCAGCAATGATCCCGCAAGCGTAATCTGGCGTGTGTTCTTCTCAAAGACGGTCCAGTAGCGGGCATCATAGCGCATCGCCGCGAGGCCAAACGGGTCGAGAAGCGCCCCGATGTAGCGGTTGTCCATGCTTTGGATGAGCGTCTGGCTGGCTGCGTATCCGACAAAGAGGCAGACACCCATAATGTAAATCGCCATCACGGAGCGGCTTGCTGCACCAAAAACGAAGAAGAGCGCACCAGTGAGGATGAGGTTGGGGACGAGCAGTGCGGAGTAGAGATTGAGATATGTCCGAATATCAAAGGGTGCCAAGACATTCGGATCAACCCATGGCATCACGGAGCCAATCATCATCCCAAGTGGTAGAGCCATAAAGACGATGAATGACACCAGAAGGCTGCCGATATAGCGACCGAAGTAGTAGTCTTGCTTACGCATCCCGGTTGCAAACAGAATGTCATGTGTCCCGGTCTCAAAGTCGCGCTGAATTGCGGTGCCGACGAGTGCCGCAGAAATGATAGAGCCGAGGGCAGCGATGATTGTCAGGATCATCGCGGCCATGCCAGGGCTGGTTGCCTTGATTGGGCCATCGCCGCCGCCAACCTGCACAAAGTCCGTCGCAACCACACAGAAGCTCAGCATGCTTAGGATGAGCACAAACATCCATGTACTAATTTGCCTAAGGCGGAAGCGTAGTTCGAATAATATGATGGCTTTCATTTGGCGCCATCCGCTGTGAACAGGAAGTAGGCGTCTTCAAGCCCCGGTTTGACGGCATCAAATCCTGCAGGACATTCATCCGCGGTGATGGTTACAACCGGCTTGCCTGCCACGAGGCGCTTCGAAACGACCTTAAGACTTTGCTCGATTTCAGCCAATTCGTGTTTTGCGACGGTCCGTCGGAACAACTTTCCGCTGACATCCGCGATGACGGTTTCCGGGGTCCCGTGCGCGACAACGCGTCCCTTTGCGATGATCGCAACGCGTTCGCAGAGCTCCTGGACATCTTCAACGATGTGTGTCGAGAGGATAACTGCTGCACGCTCACCTGCTTCGGCGAGGAGGTTGAGGAAGCGGTTACGTTCGGTTGGGTCTAGTCCGGCTGTTGGTTCATCCACGATGATGACGCCCGGGTTTCCCACAAGCGCAATTGCAATCCCGAGGCGTTGTTTCATGCCGCCGGAGTAGCCACCAACGGCCTTTTTGCGGGCATCCCAGAGGTTTACCTGCCGTAGCAGCGTCTCGTTGAGCTCTTTACGCTCTTTTGCATTTCGGATGCCCTTGAGCTCGGCGAAGTGGTCCAGCGTTGCCTCGCCACTAAGCGTTGGGTAGAAGCCAAACTCCTGCGGGAGATAGCCAAGTGTTGCACGCATCGTGTCCTTTTGGCGGATGACATCCACTCCATTAAGCAAAACGCTTCCGCTATCCGGCTCCTGAAGCGTCGCGATGGTTCGCATTAATGAGGATTTGCCCGCACCATTCGGTCCGAGGAGACCATAGAGCCCCACCGGGATAGAAAGGCTTACATTGTCAAGCGCATGGACGCCATTTGGGTAGGTTTTCGAGATATTGGAGATTTCAATCATGATTTGTGCTTTCAGAGGTAGGAGCAGCTGACCCGGCAATGAGATCGGGACAGGTAAATAATGCGATGTATTGCGGGGTTATATTGGGATCGTCACTTGGTCCTATTTTTGTCATAACGGCTAACATGGCCTCTTTGAATGCTTTGTAGTCTTCATCGGTGAGACGAACGGTTGCACCGAACAAAGCCATTCTGTGGACTGGTAGTGGGGTACCTGTCCTGTCGGCATGGCGGGAAAAGTGCCCGGAAACAATGGATGACAGCATTGTTATGAGTGGCATCAATGTCTCATGCGTCACGGAATCCCGGTCCACATTGCGCTTGGTATCGACGATTGAATAATAGGTTGCCGGCGCGCCATCGGTTGATTCCCGATGTACTGCCTCTACAAGGCCAACAGTTTGCAATACTTTGATGTGTCGGTAGATGCTCGCAATGGAGACTTGCTTACCGTGGATTTCCGCAAGATTTTGATGGAGCATTGCGACGGTCATGGGACGTGACTCGAGCAGCCCGGTGAGCTTTCCACGTACCGGATGAAGGATCGCATCGACTATATTCATACTTAGTACAAAGATGGTATTGCCTTATTATCATTAATGCAAATATGTGCAGGTGGAATGTTCAGCGCAGTCGTAACGGAGACACAGCTCAGCACGGGTTTTTTCCGTACACGCTAACCCGGTATGATGCGACCAACGTGCGCCGTTGTTTGCACGCATTGGAGCATTCACATGTCCGTACAGCCATCCGGAGATAAGGTTAGCGAATCGCGCTTCGATAGAGATGTCACGTCGCGGATAAAAGGTACATCGTTTACGAAGACGTATCGGGTACTTGAGAATCGCAGCGATGTTGAACGTATTGTCAGTACTCTTTCATTCCGCAAAATCCTTGGACCTGTAGCCAAGTTTCAAGGCCACCGAATCCTTGGTGTAGATGGATTGTCAGACATCAACGAGGGTACTGACTCTCACATGTTTGCGGCAATCGCTCATCCGGATGGAACAAATGCAACTATTGCGGGCTGGCTGACGCAGAACCGGGGCAGTGGCTCGATGCATTGCCGTGTGGACGGTGGGCAGCTCGTGTTGGAAGCACGGCTCAACTATGGCCGGATAGTGTTAAAGCCTGGCGAGAGGTTGACCACGGATGTCTGGGTTTTCGCCGCTGGTATCAATGGACCACATGGTCTTGAGGACTATGCAGACCGTATCGCTGCTGAGTACAAAATCAAGCTTCCTAAAGCACCATCGGGCTACTGCAGCTGGTACTCGTCTCCACATGGTAGGGCATCGGATGAGCGTGCCAACGCAGAGCTGGCATCGTTTGCCGGGAAACACCTGAAGGCATACGGCTTTGACACCATCCTTACGGATGACCAATGGCAGGGCCCAAGCGTTACTAAGGGTGGCATCATGGGCTCCGGGCCAACCGGCAACTTTACCCGCCACGATCCTAAAGGTCCGTATCCAAGTGGAATGAAGGCGAATGCTGCAAAGCTTGCCGCCAGTGGAATGCGCGCCGGTCTTTGGTTTATGCCATTTTCGTGGGATCCACGCGACCCATTATTCGCCAATCACGCAGATTGGTTTGTAAAGAAGCCGGATGGCAGTAAATACGAGGTTCTCTGGGCTGGTTGGTGCGTGGACATGACACGCTCAGACACCCGTGCATTTCTCGCCGAGACGGTAAAGCGCATCACGCATGATTGGGGGTATCGCTACCTGAAGCCAGACGCGATGTGGACCGGGCTGGCTGCTCTGTGCACATACCCGGGGACGCAGTTTGTTGATGACCACTTTGGCGATGCTGTCTTTACGGACAAGTACGCAACAAACCTCGATGCCTACCGTGCAGGTATCAGGACGATGCGCACGGCAGCGGCTCCCGGTACCTACATTGCGGCATGTAATGTAGCCCAGAACTTCCGCTCAATGGGTGGGGCGATAGGTCTGGTGGATGCGATGCGTATCGGGCCCGACACCGGCGCCAACTGGGCCGAAATCCTCCCAAATTTCCATCTTGGTAGCCGTCTGTACTTCTTTAATCATCGCGTTTGGCATAATGATCCGGATTGTCTGATGCTGCGCAGCCCATTGACTTTGCAGCAGGCAAGGTCGTTTGCCAGCTGGGTAGCTGTAACGGGTTCGCTTAATCTTGTGTCCGAATGGCTTCCTGGGCTCCCGGATGACCGTATCGAATGCATACGCCGTTCGATGCCAAATGTTGGCTTTGCGGCAACACCTCTCGATGTCTTTGAGCATTCTCCTGCACGTTTATGGGAGCTGAAGCGTGGAAATCGGCACGTTGTCGCGTTGTTCAACTACGATGCATCGAAGCCACAAAACTTTTCGATTCCAGTAAACCGACTCGGGTATCCGTCCTCCGGAACGACCGTTTATGCACTGGACTTTTGGACACAAAAGTTGATGATGGCGCGTGGTGGTGAGCTCTCTGTAACGCTGCCGCCGTGTGGGAACAACGTGCTGTCGCTTCGTCAAACCACCAATCATCCACAGCTTTTGGGTACATCCCGACATATCACGCAGCAGTTTGTAGATGTGCAAAGTGAAACGTTTGACTCTGAGAACAAAGTCCTTACGCTGGTATTGGATGTCATCGCGGGGGATTCCCTTAGCGTAACCGTTCTGCGTGCAACAACAACTGGACGATCGGAGCTATCCGGCTATCGCGTTTCGGTTACGGATATCCCTGTATCAGTTAAGGTGTCTTTTGTAGAAGACGGCGATGTTTACCGTTTTTCGATAGTGAGTCCGGAATCCGTTCGCATTTCTCTGGAGTGCACTTTTGGCGGATAGTGTGGCCCCTGTCCCCAGATTAACGCTTGTTACCCCGGTGTGGAACAAAGCGGGCTTCATCGGGCGAATGATTGCATCAGTCCGTGCCCAAACATTTACTGATTGGGAGTTGATTGTTATCGATGATGGTTCATCGGATGGTTCGCTCCTTGAAGTCGAGCGCGCTGCTGAAGGCGATTCCCGGATTCGGTGGTATTCGCAACCAAATGCCGGAGTCTGTGCCGCCCGGAATAACGGTTATTCGTACGCCACGCCAGGGACTGAGTATGTCCAGTTTCCGGACTCGGATGACATGTTGGAGCCGACGATGCTTGCCGAGCTTGTGGCCGCGCTAGACTCCAATCGACAGGCAGTGATGGCCTATTGCAAATATCAGGCTATCGGGCATGATGATGCCCCCATAGATACAAAGTACTCTCCCAGAAAGATTCGCGTAGGACCGCTTGTTCGAAATCAAGCTGACAGTGACCCTCTGACAAAACTAGAGAGTATTTTGGCATGGGCACCATGTTCAGAGGCGCTCTCGCTAATGCGGAGAGCCTGCTTCGACGACTCATCTGGCTGGCATGAACGCTTGGGGCAACATGGTGAAGGTGTGGTTTTATTTGCAGAGCTCGCCCTTCACGGCGACGTAATGTTTGTCAACAGACCCCTCTACAAGTATCGACATTACTACGGTCAGAACACATCAAATATGGAAGTCATTGCGCGTCAAGAAAGTCGTGTGGCGCTCCACTTTCTTTCGTGGAACGGTCCCCAAAGCCAAAAGGCCAGAATAAATCAGGGCGTCGTCTTTGCCGAGGGGATGGTCCGCGGTATCCGCGGAATTGAAAAAGGTGTTGAACATCTGCAACACGGAAAAGTGAGCAGTGGACTTTTGCTCATGGTTTCCGGGATTGTCCGATGGAGCATGGCAGTATTGCTGCCATCGCTGTGTTTAGTTACGATAAGACGAAAATGTATTAGTCACTTGAGGTCGATTGGTGATGATTGGCTACGCGAAGAATGATAGTTGCGCGATGCTAATCTTGGTTATCAAAGTACTATGGGAACGTGACCGAAAGCATTGTCACGTGAACCGTCATCCACGTAATCGACCGGTGGTAGACGACGCAGCCCATTTGCTAACGCAAGGATTGTAGTTGATTGCATGAATGACTGTAATAACAAGTCTGCAAACTATCTAGCCTCGTCCGGGACCCACTATCGTCCCGATATTGATGGACTACGAGCTGTTGCAGTACTAATTGTGTTGCTTTTTCATGCCGATGTGGCATTCCCAGGCGGGTTTGTGGGCGTCGATGTGTTTTTCGTAATATCAGGCTTTTTGATTACATCTCTTATCCTACGAGATGTAAGCAAAGGCGACTATTCATTCCAAGAATTTTGGAAGAGACGTACACGACGGATCGTACCTGCCTCTGCAACCATGGTGCTCGTTGTCTGGTTTCTCGGTTACTTTCTTTTGTTCCCAAGCGACTATATTGATGTCGGACGCGTTTCCTTGTTCCAAACTGTGGGACTGTCAAATGTGTATTTCTGGAAGTCGATTAATTACTTCAGCGGAGATTCCGATCTAAAGCCGTTGTTGCACACATGGTCACTTGCGGTGGAAGAGCAGTTTTATGTCCTTTACCCTCTGCTATGCGTGACATTACTCAAGGTGGGACGTAAGCAAACTTGGATTGCATTGACTTTCATCGCCGTGCTCAGCCTTATCATTTGTGAACTTGCACTAAAGTCGCATAAACTTGCGGCCTTTTACTTGCTGCCATCAAGGTCATGGGAACTCCTTCTTGGTGGATTGGTTTGCTTTCTTCCGACACCAAAAGTACGACAATCATGGGTTTTTGAAGTCGTTAGTTGGCTTGCATTCGCGTCCCTGTTTGTCGTCGGCCTAACCTTCAATGAATCCACTCGATTCCCGGGCATTAGTGCGATGGCCCCATGTCTCGCGGCGGCCTTCCTCATATACGTACGTGAGTACCAGTTGACATCCGTACACAAGCTTCTCAGCCTGTCGCCGATAGTGTTCATCGGGAAAATCAGTTATTCTCTCTATCTTTGGCACTGGCCAATACTTGCATTTTATCGATATTGGTTTGATAAACCGATCTCGAAATTCGAAGGCTTGGTGCTCCTTGCAAGTGCAGCCATCATCGCCTTTTTTTCGTGGAAGTACATAGAAACACCCGTGCGGTCCAGAGGGCTGACATCGGGTTTTCGCACAACACTCGTCAAGTTTGGAATCCTCTTGACATGCTGTGGTGTCATCGCGGGCTCTGTTGTATTCTTCAGCGGATTTCCAAAACGGATATCGTCTGACGCTGTGCGTTATGCAAATTATAAGCACTCAATGGACCTGATTTTTGAGGTCAAGCTTGACGATGCACGAAAAGGGCAGTTTCCACTGCTCGGCGACCAGAGTGGTAAGGATACATGCCTTCTTTGGGGCGACAGCCACGCGATGTCCATCGCACCGGCACTCAATCGTGTATGCAAAACTGAAAACATCAAACTTGTTCAGGCAACCCATTCGTCAACACCTCCGATTTTGAATTTTGAGCATTCATCGGAATATGGACTCAATGAAGGGACTGTCGAGTTCAACCAAAGAGTACTCGATTACATCAACGTAAACCGTCCCCGCTACGTGATCATTGCGGGAGATTGGGCCACTTATGCGAACCAGAGTGGTTTTGAATCAAAGCTTATGGCCAGTCTCATTAATGTAATCGGCACCGGCAGCAAAGTGGTTTTTGTTCTGGATGTGGCAAAACAGGATATCGATGTCCCGTCTTACTTGGCTAAGCAAGAGTTCTGGAAGTTACCTGAAACGAAAAAGGGAGTATCAGAATTAAGACATAGACAGCGGAACGAACGTATCGAGAAATTCCTGAGTCGTAATCAAAATGCTCTTGCCGGGTTACAAGTCTTTGACCCGGCTGTGGGCCTCGTTGACCAACAGGGACTTTGGCCCTTTGTGATTGATGGCAAGGTTATGTATCGGGATAGCAGTCACTTATCGGTTGATGGTGCAGCACGTTTGGAGCCACACATTTTCAAACTACTGAAAGACTAACCAATGCATCGCAGTACAGGACACATGACAAGCGGTTGCCGAAGCTTCTGTTTTCCTCTGATTGACAGCATCTATAGGTCGCTGGGGAGCCAGGTTCCATGCCACGCATATCGTTGATTATTCCTGTCTGGAATAAGGCTGAATACATTACAGAGGCAATTCAATCCGTAAAAAACCAAACGATTGATGATTGGGAACTTGTCCTGGTTGATGATGGCTCTACCGATGGCTCACTTGAGATTATGAACACGGTATCGGCTGGAGATACGCGTATCAGGATTCTGTCAATACCAAATAGCGGTGTCTGCCAAGCCCGAAACTATGGGTTTGACTTCATCTCAGAGAGTAGCGAATATGTTCAGTTTCCAGATGCCGACGATGTATTGGATACCAGATTTCTTGAGACGATGATTGCATTACTGGATGCTGATGACACGATCACCGTCTGCTACTGTCGATATGATTCAATTTGCGAGGCTGGTCGACCTACCGAAACCAGTTATGACCAACGTAAAGTTTCTATGGGACCACTTTTTCGGTCACAACCCGATGACATTTGCTACACACGGCTTGAAAGTATCGTCAGTTGGGCACCAATGATTGAACCAGCTTGCGTTATGAGGCGATCGGCATTTGAGCGATCTAATCGCTGGGACGCTGATCTGGGACAACATGGCGAAGGTGTTCTGTTGTTTTCCGAATTAGCGCTCTTCGGCAAGGTCTACTTCGTTAATCGTGCGCTATATTACTATCGACTGCATAGTGCGCAACATTCCCGTGATATTGATATTGCTCAAATTCAGGAGCGAAAGGTTACACTAAAGTTACTATCCTGTGAGGGGTCTCCTGAAAACTGCAGGCGCATTCGGGAGGCAGTTCTGTTTTTTGAAGGAACCGTACGCAGTGTTTTAGGAATCCAGTATGGATGGCGGTTAATACAGTCTGCACATTTGCTTAGAGGCTTAAAGACCGTTTTCGCTGGATTGCTCCGCTGGTGGTTTTCCTTTATCCTGCCCGGAATATTTCTGCACCGTCTTGAACATGAGTGTGTGGAATACCTACACAAACGGAATATCGATTGGAAACCCGCCGCAAAGTGGCGCCTTGGGAGAGCAGATTGAGAAGTCCTAACGTCCTTGTCATCATCACCGATGACCACCGGCACGATGCATTGGGTTGTGCTGGAAACCGCCTCGCTGTCACGCCAAATCTGGATGCACTCGCAGCAAAGGGAGCTCGCTTCACACAGGCGATAGCCACGACGGCCATTTGTTGTGCGAGTCGGGCGGCGATTTACACCGGGATGTACAACCGGCGTAATGGCGTGCATGACTTTGCGACCGAACTTCGTGGTGCTGACTTTGCTGAGACCTATTTTGCACGTCTCCGGAAAGCAGGCTGGTTTACCGGCTATGTCGGCAAGTGGGGGGTTGCGGACAGCAAGCCGCAGCCAAAGGCACAATTCGATGTCTGGTCAGGTTTTGCCGGCCAGGGCGTTTATTGGAATAAGCATCCAAAGACGGGCCAACGAATCCACATGACCGACCTGCAGACAGAGCAGTGTTTGGATTTTCTAACGCGTGTTCCAGCTGGCAAACCATGGAATCTCACAGTTGCATTTAAGGCCCCGCATGCCGAGGATGGTCACCCACGTCAGTTCGTGCCTCAGGAGCGCTTCGAAGGTTATTTATCCAATGTGACAGTCGATGTCGATTCTGGCAGTGACTTTACTCAGCTTCCGCAGCATCTCCGCACGTCTGAGGGGCGCGAACGCTGGAAATTGCGTTTCGCAGATGCCGACAAGGGCATCCAAATGGTCAAGGACTATTACCGATTGGTTGCTGGCGTGGATGAAGCCATCGGGACAATTTTGCATGAAATTGCCCGGCGTGGTGAAGAGGGCAACACGGTTGTGGTTGTGGTTGGTGACAACGGGATGATGCTTGGCGAACATGGCCTCACGGATAAGTGGTTTCCCTATGATGTCTCGGCCCGGGTTCCACTCATTGTGATGGACCCGAATATGGCTACCGCGGAGCGTGGCAGGGTGTCCGATTGCCTTACGGCCAATATAGATGTTTCAGCAACTGTCATCGCCTGTTGTGGTCTGCAACCCGGTCGGCGTGTGCAAGGGAAACCGCTGGTCAAGCGTGGACGCATTGTGCGAACGGGGCGCAACTGGATGTATTACGAGCATCATTTCAAGCACGGAGGAATTGCGCGAAGTGAAGGTATTCGTAATCAGAATGAAGCCTACTTTTGGTATCCGGATTTTCCAGATGCAGGGGAGTTTCTGTTTGATCTACGGCGTGACCCGAATCAGCTGAACAACGTGGCAAACACACCAGCCGGACGAAAGCGTTGCATGGCGCTTCGTCCAGTGCTGGATGCCTATCGAACACAAGCTGGCTGATAACAAGCTTGGATTGCTGGTCAAAAGGCACAATACAACAAACCGGTATACATATACAAAAAACACCCGGGACCAAACGGCTCCGGGTGTTGCTGTCTTTGCTTAGCGGCGCATCATGCCGCCAGGACCGCCTTGGCCACCCGGACGTTGTTGCCGGTTGGTTGAATCCTGCTGCATGCGCTCTTTATAGCGCGCCATGTTTGTTTGGGATGAGGATGCACTGTCTTCCTTCTTTGCACATCCGGTGAATAATCCGGCAGCGACGACGATGGCGAGGCCAATGGTGATTTGTTTCATAATGGTCACTATAACGGGCGAATGGCAGAAGTGTCCTTGATGCATCCTACGCTGGACAGCGGATTACCCGATATAGACGTAGCCGTAGTGCGCATCGGAAGGGAAATTGCCCGCAATCAACATGTTTGCCGGAAGCATAAAATTAGGTTGCTTTTTTGAGCTGCGAATCTGTTCGATTACCCAAAATGGATTCATATAGCATTCACGATTCGGCGGGACGAGGTTTGTCACTGCTGCATCTGACACTTCCGGGACGGTCAGCTCAACCCACTCCCAGTTTGATTTTTCAATCAGTATAGATGCGTACACAGCGCCAAGCGCCAAAGTTGTCTGCTGTGAGGTTGCAGCCACCTTTCTGCCACGCGTCTCGGTTGTAAGGTAGGTATCAAGGGCTACCAAACGGTCCTCCGGTGATGTGCTATTCGTTAGGTTGAGAACGTCCAAACCAGTGAGCAGGTAGGTGTCAATTTCCCCCTGAATCGCACTGGACAAAGGGGTTTCCCTGATACTTTTCTTGCCACTGGATGGTTTTGTGGCTATAGCCGACGTGTCCCATAGCGATGGATTGATCGATACATTCCGGCACAGCGAAAGCAGCACATCGTGTACATCAGGGGATGCATCTTTCGAGTGAAGCTGCACGATGATTCCAAGCTCATCACGCTCGAAAATGTGAATGACGTTGTGTTTGTTCGTGATGAAAGCATCGTGACGCTTTGTATCGTATGCGATGCTTGGGGCGAGAATGAAGCGAAGGAAATCGGGTGCGAGTGCGGACCGGTCAAACTTTGTTCCGCTTGCCAGCTTTGCATCTGGCATTTTTCGACTATTTACCCACCATTCGCAACGCTCCATAAACCCTTGTTGCGCAGCAGGTAGGCGAAACACAGTTACACCAAACAGGACGGGGTTGTGCTTCTTGGAATGAATCCAAAGCGTGATACTGGCGGTGTCATCCGTTACATCCCACACGACCTGCTCGATCGGGAGTTTTTTGCATCCAGTAATGCTTATGCAACCCAGCGTGACAGGGTTCACCAACGTCCTGTTTGTAAGATCAATTACCATCTGTGGATTGTCCAATTCGTGATGACTAAGGAAATACCACAACTGGGTGTACTCGCACCGCTGACCTGCCGGTACGGTATTTACTTATTCTGGAAGGATCCGTTGTTGTTGGCTCGCCGACCAAATCCACGCGCCGCATTGTCCTTTGCCTTTTCTTCGTAGCGTTTGGCTGCATCTGCGGATGCCTGTGGCGTAGGTTCAGAGCGTTGACAACCGCTACAAATGGCAAGAA
>CAZSGJ010000080.1:0-12277 GCA_964606305.1 uncultured Armatimonadia bacterium | reverse complement strand
ACGTCGGCGACCCACCGCTTGCCCTACTCCGAACACAGAAGTTAGGACCCACTGCGGCAACAATACTCGGACCACACGGTCCTGGAACGCGTGCAGGGCGACCGATTGAAACTTTGTACTTACTTTCCGAAGAGTTGTTCGCAGGATATCAGGACCGACATGGTGATTACACGAATGGTCGGTTTGTCGGAGGCCAAGTACGTTACTTTGTTGCGATCACCGTAAAGGTCTTAATACTGCGTAACATACCATTGGCTAGTCTCAGTTCTCCTATTAGTCCCGGTGGATGTTCAGCGTGCCGTTTCCATTATCTACGTTGGGGAGTTAGTGACCGTTTCCTAGTTTGCTCATGCTTCTTGTTCTGTATTCATGCGCTGGGTGGTTTGGTCGTTAGTCGCTGATGGTCTGCGAATGATTTTTTCTGCGGCGATGAACCATGTACAGTACACCGCTACCAATGGAAGCACCCAATGTATCCCACATCACATCTGTATAAGTAGCACCTCGGCTCGGAACGAAACTTTGATGTAACTCATCCGATAATGCATAGAGACTTGCAATGACTGTTGCAAGCGCGCGTTGTTTAGTTGGCGTTTCTTGCCTAACCGCAAGGGAGCGGCTTACCAACAATGACAGAACTGCGTATTCTGTCACGTGCGCAATCTTCCGGATAACAAAGTCGGTCAGGTCGATCATCTGTGGTGACATCCGCTCTGCTAGCCACGGAAGGAAACGCCTTACGATCGATGCCAACACCGGGCGAGTATGGTCGGCTGAACCTAAGTCGCTGCTAACGATGAAAATCGCTGCCATCAAGGCAATCATGGGACCGTGCCGACTAATCCACTCTTTCATGAAGGTCTCCAGCCGGTCAAATGTGATGCCAACCTGTGTGATAGAGCGTAGATTGTAAGAACGGGGTTAAAGGTTCCATTGGTTACATGAACGGATGCGTCACACACGTGGATATTCTCGAATCCGAATAACTTCTGGTTTAGGTCAACCACGCCGCATGATTCATGTTCTGCCATTCGGCACGTTCCTGCCTGGTGTTGTCCTGCGGAGCGAAGTGGTCCGCGTTGCGGTTCTCCCCAGACATCAATGGCACCACACGAGAACATCAACAGACGGGCCTTGTCATGCATATATCTTGAGGCCCGTAATGATTCCGGGTGGGTATGTCCGGATAACTCAACAACGGGAACTCCAAATGAATCAACATCGGTTGATGAAAGGCTTACTTGACAATTGGGCGATGGAATGTCCTGAATTGGACCCTTAATATCCAGTACGCGAGAGTAAGTATCTTTGACCCAAGCCTTTGCACCGTGTCCATAAGGAGGAACACCGGCTGGGCGATGTCTCTTCCAATAGGTTATCGGTGTCATTACAAATTCATCGGCAAGCATTCCGCCACCGATAATCCCGTCGTTTTCGTGGAGGAACTCTGTTACTGCATATGTCGGTCCAGGTCCTTTTCCATCTCGGATAGCTTCGTCGAACAACCCGGTCACTCCCGTATACACATGACCCTGTAGATGGCATCCCAAATGAGGATTGCGAATACCAGATGCCAATAGAAGTCGTGCGGTTTCGATTGCTCCAGCACTGCAAATGAGGTGATTACAGGAGATTTCAGCTAGACCCGATACTTGACTGGCTATCGATATGCTTTTTACGACCCCAGACATATGATTGATTCTGGTAACGACAGTATCGGGTAACAAATCAAGATTGCCAGACTTCTGGCCCCGCAATAGCCATGTGTTGTGGGAGCCGTTCTTCGCATTTACATTGCATGCAAACCCGACACACTCTTCGCATTGCTGGCAAGCCGGGCGGTTGTCATATGGTATTGAGTTGATGGCCAGTGGTACCGTACATGATCGCCAGCCTAGTTTAGCGATTCCTTTACGTAGTACTTCTCCGGGTCTGCCACAGACTAGGGGCGGCATCGGGTAATCAGTTGAAAATGTCGGTAAATGCTGCATACTTTCAGCAGCTCCGCTTACTCCAATCATCCGCTCGGCTACGGCATACCACGGCTCAATTTCTGTGTAATCAATCGGCCAATCAGCCAAGCTAGATCCATCAGGAATTCCGTAGTGCGTTGCCATCTTGAAGTCTTTTGGATGAAACCGCCAAGCCTGAGCCCCATAAACTTGCGTACCACCTCCAAACATCGCAGCATTAGCTTGGAAACTTGGATCCCATGGAAGAGCAATGCGATTATCAACGATGCGATACTGTGTTGCATCGGGACCGGCATTGTGACCGTAGACGCTTAGGCGCTGATTTGCGAGATGGTCATTTCCCGGTGTGACCACGAGTGGACCCCGTTCAACAACGAGGACCTTCGCTCCAGCGACGGCAGCGATTCCGGCAAACGTCCCACCACCGGCGCCGCTACCCACTACAACAAAATCGTAGTGAATCCGGTTTGATGTCATAACATCAGTATAGGACTTGTCATTGAATAACTCGTAGCAGCCAGCGGGTCAATGCCCGACTAAATGATTCCAGACTCGATGCGGGCTGTTCCGGCACCACGGGTGTCCCCACGGATTGGTTTGACATCAGCTACGTTTTCTGGTGCCTGATCGATCAACATCAGCCAGTCCTCGACGAGGTCGCTTTTAGGGAAGATTTCGTTTTCTTTGTATTCGGCATCAACCGCATTGGTGAAGTCGGATAACACCAAGCCCACAGCATGGTCATTGGTTTCGATAGCCCGGCGTATTGCCATTGACTTTGCACGCTCCACCAGGCTCGACAGTAATGCTCCACTCACCAGATCTTTCCAATACAACCTGGTGGTGCCTCCGCTGCGCAGGTACACATCAAGGAACTCTGACTTCGCTGTTTGTTGCCAAATGTACTGAATAGTCTGCTCTACCAAAAACTTTGCCGTTGATTCTGCAGATGCATCATTTTGAGCAAGCACTGTGTCATCAAATGGAAGCTCAGCGTTCAGATAAATCCCCAAAATATCTGTTGCGGCGTCCCTGTCAGGGCGGCGGACACGTACACGCCTGTCAATGCGCTCCGGGCGCAGTATCGCGGGGTCAATGTAATCCGGTCGATTGGATGTCAGCATCACGACGATGTTGTCTGCTCCAACAATGCCGTCCATTTCTGCACAGAACTGGGGGACGATGGTGTTTGAAATGTTTGTAAATCGCCCGGAACTACGCGTTCTGAGAATGCTCTCCGCCTCGTCTATAAAGATAAAGACCAGCTGTCCTGCGGATGCTTTCTCTCGTGCCGTTGCAAATATCTCACGTACCTGCCGCTCGGACTCACCCAGCCACATATTGAGTATCTTTGGTCCGTTGATGTACAGAAAGCACTCTTTCGCTTTTCGCCCGGTTCTACGATTGTATTCCTGCGTTAGGTTATACGCAGTCGCCTTGCCAAGCATCGTTTTGCCGCAACCTGGAGGTCCGTAGAGCAAAATACCCTTCATCGGCCGCTTGCCAAAGCGCTTGTACAAATCGGGATAGAGGAGAGGAAACTCAATGGCTTCGCGGATTACCTGCTTTGCTTCATCCTGACCGCCAACACGTTCCCATCCGACCTGCGGGACATCCTCAAGGAAGTAGTCTGTGGATGTTGATTTTTGGATGACATCCGTAGGTATACGACCACTTGCATCCAAAACCACATCATCTCCCTGTTTCACTACAAATCCGACTGGCGCCAGTACGATACGACCGCCAGTGCCTTGCATGTCAGCGCCAATCCGCAGGCGACCATCCGGGAGGACATCGGAAACCTTAGCAACTCCAGGGATTGCAAGACTCTTTGTCTTTCCAAGGATTGCGTAGGCATCATTCACGCGTACACGGTCGCCAATTGCAATGTCATCAGGGTTCACACCCGGGTCAAGTTCGCAGACAAATTCCTGATCACCTGAAACGATGAGATGCAGATTGTCATCGACCGGACCAAGGTACGTCACGATTCGGTTGGCCGGTTTTGTTAGCTTTTCGTAGGCTGCCTCGTATTGAGCAAGGACTTCATTTGCTTCCTCAACCTGTTTTTCCGAACGCTCTGCCTTGTCACGAAGGAGGAGCAGAAACGGATACCGGGCATCGGTGGGTGGTGTCGCAGATAGCAGCTCGCCGACGATCTCAGCTGCCGACAAATCATCCGGTCGAAGGGGTTGTTGAGGGGTGCTGGGATTGCTTGCCATGGTGCGTTAGTATACCCATGATGCGTCAACCGATGGATAGTTCTCAGCGTATGCAAGCCGCTTTTACCCGGCTGTCAAATGTGGATGACGTGACCCTACGGACTATTATTCGAGACCATGCCTCAGACAGTACGGATGTCGAGTCCATCATTACGGCATTCAGAGCAATGGTTACGGAAAATACATGGCAGCTGTGTGCACGGACATCCAGTGTTCGACAACTTGGAATTATTGGTGGATCGTCTGTGCCGACGGCCTATTGGCCATACTTGGTTCTTGCTTGGATTAGTCGTGTACCTGTCAAAGTCAAGGTGCCGACAGAGAACGTGAACCATATTCATATGCTCATTGATCTGTTAACGCGAGGACTTTCAGACATGGAGCGAGACGCATTCCGGACTGACTGGCGGATAACGGACCAGGCTGGACCAGAACTATTAGCCAGTGGATATTGGGACGACTGTGACCGCCTTATTGTGTTTGGTTCAGATAGGACTGTTGAAACGTTCCGTCAACATTTTCCGGAGCCAAATCGCGTAATTGGATGCGGACACCTGGAGTCGATTCTAGTTGTGGACGTTTTCTCTCTCCAATCTGATCACAGATGGATACAGGATTTGCTGGCATTCGGGCACGTTGGCTGCTTGGCACCGCGGCTTGTCATTGCACTGGGGAATGAATCGGCAGAGTGCATCGCAGAGGCAATGTTATCCAGGCTTCAAGGATTACTTACTCCTGACATTGGAAGGGCGATCGCACTTAGAAATGCGTATCATGCTTCCCGTGTTGCAGGACAGGACGCATGGCTTTCCCCGGATGGTATGTGGTTGGTTTCGTGCAATGTCAGGATTCCGACGACTCCCACTGAAGGGCACATTCACATCGTGTCTCCCGGTGATGTTTTATCCACTGAATGTAATATTGGATCATTCAGTAAGCCTGCTTCGGTTACCATTTCATCAGAAGATCTTCAGGCAATTCAGTTATCAGCCACATGGGTCTGCGATTGGGGATTTGCACAATATCCATCCATGCAGTGGGTGAACGGTGGCATTTCTGTATCAGAGTCTCTGTCCTAATGCAGTCGGAATCCTCAAGTCGTTAAAACAGTTTTGATGTGAAAACACCATGGTGTGTTCATATTAAATATACTGTGTATAATCCGAATATTCCCGGCCATTGTGCAGGGCGTTTTCCATAAGGAGTCTTGCTATGAATACGCGTAAAAACGCTGCATTCACTCTTATCGAACTACTGGTTGTCATTGCAATTATCGCCATCCTTGCCGCCATTCTCTTTCCAGTTTTTGCCCAGGCACGCGACAAGGCTCGCCAGACAAGCTGCCTCTCGAACATGAAGCAACTGGGTCTTGGCGAAATGATGTACATTCAGGACTATGACGAAACTTTCCCGAGACTTCGTCTCTACAACTTGAACTATGCATCCTTTGGTCCCGGAAAGTGGGCATACGGTATTCAGGATGCTCTGAAGCCTTACATCAAAAATGATGATGTATGGAAGTGTCCATCGGACAGTATCGTTCGCGATGACTGTGATGCATCATTTGGTAAGGCGATCAGTTATTCATTTACGCATTACCGAAATACGGATGAATGGTTCGCGTTTGGACTCCATCCATACTACGATGCAAATGCATCCCTTCCATTAGCATCTGTCGGAGCACCTGCAGATACCGTATCCTCGTACGAACTCTGGACAAGTGCATCCTACACAGAAGGATATGCGTACTGGCGCTATCGCACCTATGAAGCAGCCGGTTGGGCAGAATACCTGACAAACCAAAAGTTCCCAATATGGCCAAATACGGTCACTGCTACATGGTGTTCGTCTAAGCCTGGGGCAATGCGTATCAATCTCGGTGCACATCAGCTTAAAGTCAACTACCTTTTTGCCGATGGCCATGCCAAAGCACTCACGCCTGAATCACTGATGCCGTGGCCATGGACTGCTGCATCTGTTGCATCCCGTACGGCTGCCGGCACATCCAATCGCAACTTGCTCCACTATGATGGACAGTATAAATAAGCCATGGATGAAAAGAAGAAAATGATCCTGGCGGCCATCGGAGTCGTTGTTGCAATCGCAGCGGCGATCTTCGTTGGTTCAAAGACATTAACTCCGGAAAAAGAGAACATCGTTGGAAGCCTGGACGGTACGGGGCCTGGAGCCAACGGACCGGTTAAGGGGATGAAGGACGGACAGCCGACTGTTGGCGGAGAAAATCAACCACCTCCTGCCAATGTTGAAGGCGGACGCGGACAGTAAAACGTCCGCACCACACATTAAAACAGGCTCTGGTGACAAACATCACCAGAGCCTGTTTGTTTTACGGGTTTGGATTGCATACAATGGCGCCGGGATGCGCCTTAAACGATTGACTTTGCATGGATTCAAGACCTTTGCTGATAAGACGGTCATTGAGTTTGTTCCCGGCGTTACGTGCATTGTTGGTCCTAATGGTTCGGGAAAGAGTAATCTTCTGGATGCTCTCGTATGGTGTCTTGGAGAACAAAAAGCCAGTACAGTCCGGGCTACGCGTAACCAAGATGTCATCTTCGCGGGTTCAGCCAAGCGTAAGCCAATGGGAATGGCAGAAGTCTCACTTACGGTTGACAATGAAGACCGCTTCCTGCCACTTGACTTCAATGAGGTCACAGTGACACGCCGTGTATACCGGGATGGAGAATCAGAGTACTTCATCAACAAAACCGCCTGTCGCCTCAAGGACATCGCCGAGCTGTTTTTTGATACCGGAGTCGGCCGAGGTGCATATGCCATCGTTAGTCAATCTGAAATCGATGCAATCCTAAGCGCGAAGCCTGAGACACGACGCGAGCTTTTTGAAGAAGCCGCGGGTATCAAAAAGTACCGCGTCCGCAAGCGCGAAGCCGAAAGAAAACTCGAAAACACGGAAGCTAACCTAGTTCGGGTCCGGGATATCCTCTCCGAAATCAGCAGTCAGGTAGAACCATTGCGCCTCCAAGCGGAGACAGCTGAAAAGTACATCGGCCTATCTGATCGTTTGCGTGAAATCGAAGTGGGAGTTTTGGCTGCGGACTATACACGCCTCTCGGGTGAGCACGCAGCACTTATGCAACAAGCTCGTCAGGCGGCACAAGAGTCGGAACATATCGGTCTTGAAATTGTTTCAAAAGAGGATGAAGTTCTCGCGGCACGTCAGGACCTTTCGGCGGCAGAAAAGCATCGGGATGATGCACGCCAGCAGGTTAGTGAACTTAGGACAGAAGTACAAAACATTCAGTCCAGAATAGATGTCGCGGCTGAGCGACGAAAGGCCAGTGAAGCGACCATCGCATCGCTTGAGACGGATATCGAGGCGACGGAGTCATCCCGTGAACAGATCCTTGTCGAGCGAAAGACAAAAGATGATGCCGTCCATGCCAAGACCGCGCAACTCAATACCACGACACAGGATTTGCAACGTGCAGACCAGAGTGCACGGGATACCGAACAGCAACTAGCCGCTATCGTGCGTGCACTCGCAGGTCAGGAAGCGGACTACATCGCGCTTGCCAGAAAGCTCGCCAGCCAAAAATCGGAGCTTAAGGCGCTTGAAGAGCGTATCGCTCTTCGCAAGAGCTCGAGCCAGTCTCTGCAAGTCAAAGTAAGCGACCTGCGTGCCGAAGTCGATACATCCGATGACGCTATCCGGGCCGCCGAAGAGCAGGTCGCAGCGCTGAAGGAAACTGAGTCCACCCTGAGGGCCCAGCTGGAAACTGCCCGAACATCGACGTTGGCTGATATCGTCTCCCGACGGGAAGAAGCTTTTCGAACTGGTAATGAGCTACAACGCAGCATCGCTGGTCTTGAGAGCAGGCTGATGGTCCTTGAGGAAACCGAGGCTGCCCTTGAAGGGTACTTTGCGGGCGTCAAGGCCGTGATGCGTGGGCAGGAGGATGGTGATATCGAAGGCCGCTTTGATGTCTTTGCGGATGTTATCCGGGTCCCTCAGGATTACGAGACAGCGATAGAAGTCGCGCTTGGGGCATCCCTGCAGGATATCGTTACCGATACGGAGCGAAATGCGAAAGCGGCGATTCGCTGGTTGAATGAAACCCGTTCCGGTCGTGCGACATTCCTGCCTCTTGACCAGATACGTGATGTTCCGGTACCAGATTCACTCCGCTTGGCGAGTCGTCAGCACGCTGGTGTTCTGGGTTCTGCGGCCGATTTGGTCGAATACGATGCAGATGTTGAAGTTGCTGTTCGGATGCATCTTTCCCGTGTCCTAGTGGTGGATGACCTCGACATTGCCACAAGCGTCAGTCGCAAAATCGGTCGCGATTGGGCAAGAATCGTTACCCTTGGCGGCGAAGTTGTCGTCCCGACCGGTGCCATAACCGGCGGGCGCGCCGGGAAACAAGGGCCGAATCTTCTGGCTCGAAAGCGTGAGATTGCGGAGCTTGGAGAGCGTTTGGACGGTAGTCTGAAGCGCCTGGATACTACACGGGCCACGGTTGAGCGCCTTGCAGAAGAGGAGGGCACGCTACGGGGCCAGCTTGCAAAGGTTGAAGCTCAGCTTAACGAAACCGTTGCGAGCGTTCGTGGCGCACAGGCTGGTGTATCAGCTGCAAAGCTTGCTGCTGAAAAAGTAGCACGTGAAGCCAAAGCACATGAGCAGCAATTGCAGACCATCGTCAACCAGATTGCGGTTGATGAGGGCAATGCAGCCAAACTTTCATCTGCGATCAGCGAGGCTGACCTCTCGGATGAGGGGGCACAGGCAACGCGTGAGGACTTTGTCAAACGTCAGGCTTCGCTGAGTCTCAAAAGGGATGAGCAACGTGAAGCATCAAGACAGCTGGCATCCGATGTAGCAACGTTGCGGGCTGAAGTCGAAGCGTTGAAGCGGGAGCGACACCATCTCGATGAACTGTTAGCGAGAAACCAAACCGATACGGAGTTCAGGGCAAAGCGGATCGCGGAAGCGCGAAGAGTCCTCAGCGAAGACGATCGAATTGCAGGGGAGCGGATAACGACCCTCGATTCGGCAAAAGCCCGCCTCGTTTCTGCGATTGCATTGTCCGAAGCCGCAGATACAAAGCGTGATGCGTTGAGAACACTTACGGACACGCAACAAAAAGTGATGCAGGAGCTTCATCTTGCGATGCAGAAAGCGACGGGAGTCGAACAGGCCGCCAAGATACGAATCGCCCGCCTTGAGACGCAGATTGATACAGTTGTTCAGCGTCTGCAGGATGAGTATGAGCTGCACCCCGATGCCGCCGTTGCATTGACCGGTGGGGATGCACCTCCGAAGGATATTGCACAAGAAATTGCACGTCTCCGACGTGAGATAAAAGCACTGGGTACCGTCAATGTTGGTGCTATCGAAGAATATGCCAAAGTCAGTGAACGCTTCCAGTTCCTGACTGAGCAACAAGCCGACCTTGTAAGCGCAAAGCAAACTCTTTTGGGAGCTATCTCTGACATCGACCAAAGCACTGTTGGCGTCCTTGAACAAACATACAAACAGGTCGGCGAGGCCTTTCGGAGGTATTTTGCTCGGCTTTTCGGTGGTGGAACCACTGATCTTGTCCTGACGGACCCGGACAATATCCTGGATTCCGGCGTAGAAATACATGCCCAGCCGCCAGGGAAACGTCGACAAAACCTTGCTCTCCTTTCTGGAGGTGAAAGGGCGCTCACTGCAACGGCTCTTCTCTTCGCATTCCTCGAAGTAAGACCCGCTCCGTTTTGTGTTCTGGATGAGGTGGATGCACCTCTGGATGGTCTGAACGTTGAGAAGTTTGCAGATTTAGTCAAGGACTTTGGGACAAAGAGTCAGTTCGTGCTGATCACACACAACGCGACAACGATGGAAGCTGCTCCGCTATGGTTTGGAGTAACCATGCAGGAGCCCGGCGTTAGTCGTGGCCTTTCGCTCAAGGTTCCTGAGCAGCAACAGGAGCTGATTCGAACCTGATGACAGTTATAACGGAAAGTCGGCCTCAGTGAATATTCTCCTGATTGCCCAACGCTACCCGCCATTTGTTGGAGGTGTAGAAGTGCACGTGATGCAAATCAGCCGGGCATTCAAGGCAGCAGGTCATCGTGTTTCCGTTGCTGCGGCAAACTTTGCGCCTTACACAGGAAGCAAGCGCTTTGCTGTCCTCTTCGATTCGCTCCTGACACCACCACATGATGACTTCGATGATGAAGGCATCCCCGTGACGGCTATCTGTCCCCGTACGACGCTGGACAAGTTTATGCTTCTTCCGTGTGCAATCAGGGCTGTTCCGGGTCTTCGAAAAGACTTTGCCAGAATGCAGGCGGTGGCATATTTGTTTTACCGTGCGTTGTACTGGAAGCGCGCGGTGGCACTTGTTCGTAACTGTGATGTTGTGCACTCGCTTGCAAATGGGCTACTCGGATGGTTGTTTCGTGAGGCCGCTGAGGTTTGTGGCAAACCTTATGTAAACACGCCGTTTGTTCATCCGGGACAGTGGGGGGATGCGGCGGCTGATGTACGCCATTACAAAAAGTGTGATCGCGTCATAGGACTTGTTGACACTGATTCTGATTACCTCATTAGTCTTGGTATCGACACTCACCGTGTCGCAACAATCGGCGTCTCACCCGACCTGACATCTTCGACATATCCTGCAGCGTTTCGTGAAAAGCATGGATTCGGAACTTCACCTCTTGTCGTGTATGTTGGCAGAATGATGGCGCAGAAAGGTGCATCTGCTGTCGTCGACTCAGTTGATCTGGTTACCGCAACAATCCCTGATGTTCAATTTGTTTTCATTGGTCCGGGGAACGAAGAGGAAGTCGCCATATTTAAGAACGCTCGGGCAAATGTGCACCACTTAGGAAAAGTTTCATCGCAGGAAAAAGCAGATGCCCTGGCAGCATGCGATGTCTTCTGCATGCCAAGTATGTCAGAGATTCTGCCGACGGTGTATCTCGAGGCTTGGAGCCTTGGAAAACCAGTCGTTGGGGGACGTGCACATGGACTGCCAGAGCTTATTCATGGTAATGACTGCGGAATTGCCGCAGAGCAATCGGGCGCTGCAGTAGCGGCTGCCATCATCAGTGTCCTTACCAATGCCGAATTGGCAGAGCGCTTTGCCGCAAATGGAAAAGCACTTGTAGCCGCAAAGTATTCGGTACCGGCCGTGACGGTACAACTTTTAGACCTGTATAAAACGGTTTGTGATGAGAGGGCTCACTCATGATTCAACCATCAGACTTTGCCAATACCAGTGTGGTCGTCACGGGTGGCGCCGGATTCATAGGATCGCACCTTGTGGAGGTGCTGGGCAGTCTGGATGCAAATGTCACAGTCATCGATAATCTTCAGTCTGGCAAGTGGTCAAATGTAGGGCATGTTGCCGGAGTCTCATGCATAACAGCAGATGTAAACGATCGGGACAAAATGGAAACCGTCATCAGGGATGTCAATCCAGAATACGTGTTTCACTTTGCTGCAAATGCATCTGTGCCCGGTTCTGTTGAGAACCCTGACTACGACTTTGATGCAAATGCTGGTGGTACATACAATGTCTTCCGCGCCTGTCGCGGTCTGGAAAGACTCCGTAAAGTCGTCCTGGCATCGTCGGCAGCAGTTTACGGTGAACCAGCAGAGCTTCCGATTCGTGAAACGACAGCCCTGCGACCTATTTCTCCCTATGGTTTCAGCAAGCTCACAAGCGAGCACGTGATGAACTGCCATCAAAGTGTCTACGGCGTTCCTGGAGTCGCCGCCCGCATCTTCAATGCGTACGGTCCCAGGATGGCACGCTTTGTGATTCTTGATTTCCTGCGTAAACTTGCAAACGACGCCGATGTACTGACCGTTCTTGGATCAGGACAACAGGTTCGCGAGTTTACGTATGTCCGGGATGCCGTGTCGGCATTTCTGCATCTGGCGGCATACGGTGACTGTGGACAGGCATACAATGTTTCCGGTGGCTCCCCTATGAGTATTCTCGACCTCGCCGGGAGAATCATTGCAGCACGGGGACTCGCTTCGACATGCAAGATCGAGACGACCGGGGCGAGCTGGATCGGGGATGCGCAGCGCTGGACAACGGA
>CAZSGJ010000079.1:0-12676 GCA_964606305.1 uncultured Armatimonadia bacterium | reverse complement strand
TGATGGGTGTGGATTCACATAAGGTGCATCGAGATTTGTGAATAAACTAGTTGGCTAGATCGGCCGGAGATGACAGCGTTCCGCGGATGGCGGTGGCTGCAGCAACCTGTGGGCTGACGAGATGCGTGCGGCCACCTTTGCCCTGACGGCCTTCGAAGTTACGATTCGATGTACTGGCGCTGCGCTCTCCTGGTTGCAGGATGTCGGGGTTCATCCCAAGACACATCGAACAACCCGGTTCACGCCACTCAAATCCAGCATCGGTGAAGATTGTATGCAGTCCCTCAGCCTCTGCCTGCTTCTTGACAAGGCCCGAGCCGGGGACGACCAGTGCGCGTGGGACGGAGACTTTGTGCCCCTTAACCACGCCTGCAGCCGCACGGAGGTCTTCAATACGCCCATTGGTACAGGAGCCAATCCAGACGGTATCGACCTTGATCGAACGGAGAGGCGTCCCGGCAGTGATGCCCATGTAAGCCAGTGCCTGTTCACAGGCTCGCTTGTCACTGGAAATGGTGAAGTCATCCGGGGATGGAACAACGCTGCTGAGCGGTGCGACCTGTCCCGGGGATGTTCCCCACGTTACATGGGGCTGAATCAGGGATGCATCCAGAGTGACCGTTGTGTCAAACGTTGCACCTTCATCCGTTTTGAGTGCGGTCCATACGGCGACAGCCTTGTCCCATTCAGCACCGGCTGGTGCATATGGGCGACCCTTTAGGTAAGCGAAAGTGGTTTCGTCCGGAGCAATCATCCCGGCGCGTGCACCGGCCTCGATCGACATATTGCAGACCGTCATCCGGCCTTCCATTGAGAGGTTACGGATGGCTTCGCCGGTGTATTCGACGACATAACCCGTTGCCCCATCGGTGCCGATTTTCCCGATGATGGCCAAGATGATGTCTTTGGCAGTGGCATCCGGATGAAGCTTGCCTTCGAGGCGAATTTCCATGGTTTTCGGAGTTGTCTGCTGGAGACACTGTGTTGCGAGGACGTGTTCGACTTCGCTTGTACCGATACCGAATGCGAGGGCTCCGAAGGCTCCATGTGTGGATGTGTGGCTGTCGCCACAGACGATGGTTTGGCCAGGCTGGGTGTAGCCAAGCTCAGGTCCCATCACGTGGACAACGCCCTGCCGCTCTGAGTGGAGGTCATAAAGCGTTACGCCAAACTCGGCGCAGTTCTTAGACAGGGTTTCGATTTGTTGGAGCGAAATCGGGTCGACAATCGGAAGTGAGCGGTCTGTTGTCGGGACGTTATGGTCCATCGTTGCGATGGTGCGGTCCGGACGGCGTACTTTTCTACCGGATACGCGAAGGCCTTCGAACGCTTGTGGGCTGGTTACTTCGTGAACAAGGTGGAGATCAATGTAAAGAAGGGATGGCTTTCCGGTTTCGGCATGGACAACATGGGTGTCCCAAATCTTCTCAAAAAGTGTACGCGCTTTCATATAAGTTAGATTATAGGATATTGACCAAGCTATCCCGGATGACATGTCAACACATTGGTGATTTGTCATCATCCACCTGTGGGGCGTCCGATGTTCTTCTTAAAAGCAGTCTTTCCCAGCATTTTCTGCAGAGGTAACCATCCGTCAGTTCAGGATAACGATACCGGCCACCCCAGGCTGCACAAATAGCACACCGCCTGAGGACTCCTGTTGGTTTCTTCCCATAACGACTAATCATCAATAACGATCCTTCCCGGGCACAAGAGCTGTGGATGGACACATGTGTTCGCTGTTCTTGCAAAGCACAATAGCGATGCAGGTCCAACGGCATAGTCTTCACGTGTATCGTGAGGAGTATTCCCATCGTAATGGGAGCGAGCAAAGCCGAATGTCGTGTCCATTGAAGCTGGATGTCAAATCTACTGCCTAAACCCGTATTGTTCCGGGAACTAATTTGACATTAACTGTCGTTATTTTGACATCCGGAGTGTCTTGAAAGGCATGTCGGTTTGGAGAATCAACAGATGAAGACCAATGTTATTCTTTGGGGCGGACTATTGCTTGCTGGAGTTGCGATAGGTGCTTGTGTACGTGATGCCAAATCTACGATATTTGGACTTGGTTCGCTCAGCGCAGTTGCTGCAGCGCCATATGACGCATCCAAGGAACCCATCGTTGCTGCCGTGAAGCTTGCCGCCCCCTCGGTTGTCTCGATCGACACGACGAGTCGGCAGGTTTATCAGGTTTTTGATGACCCCATGGACCGCTTTTGGGGCAATGGAGGGCGACGGGAAACCCGGGAGGTTCCTACGGGCGCAGGTTCCGGTGTGCTTCTAAAAGACGGGTATGTTCTCACAAATCAGCATGTGGTCGGTCAGGCAGTTGATACCAATGGCTCTATTACCGTTCGCCTGCCGGATGGTCGTAGCTACAAGGCATCAGCCGTGGGTACGGATCGTAGTACCGATGTGGCGCTTCTGAAGGTTGAGACAAAAGATACGCTGCCCGTTTCCTCTTTGGGCATGGATGGTAGTCTGGTTCCAGGTCAGGCTGTTATCGCTATTGGTAATCCTGTTGGTTTGTCCGCATCAGTATCCAGCGGGGTGGTTAGCGCGCTTGGTCGCCCAATTGCTGTAGAGGATCGCCTTTATGAGAACCTTATTCAGACGGATACTGCAATCAACCCTGGAAATTCGGGCGGCGCTTTGGTTGATCTTGGTGGACGTGTCGTTGGAATCAATACTCTGGTCCGCAACGATGCGCAGAATATCGGGTTTTCGATTCCTATTCAGACTGCGATGCGGGTAGCGGATTCCCTTCGGAAGTTCGGAAAGGTACGAAGACCAACTGCCGGAATTATTGTCGTTAATCTGGATGACAGATTGCGCAGGGCATTGGGAGTCGGTCCGAGTGCAACCGGAGTGGTTGTCTGGAATTTGTATCGTGGGATGGGGGCTATTGATGCCGGTTTACAGCGAGGCGACTTGATTACCGGGTTTGCGGGTCAAAAAGTGACCGATGAACTGTCATTTCGACGAATTTTGGAAGCGCAAAAAATCGGTACCAAAGTGAAGTTCAATGTTCGCCGCGGCAATGAGCAGGGGGATGTTGAAGTCTTACTATCGGAAGCGCCGTAAGGGACACGTAATCAGCCGGTACGCAGTCTCCTTAGTCGTTCCAACGCTGTACTTAGGTCGCCATTCTGTGGAGGGTCGGCACCTTGCTCATTGCTTGCTGTACTTTCTACTCTGCGCGGTTGGGGAGTAGCTGAACGCGGGCGTGTCCATTCATCCGGCAATGTGTCTTCATCCCACTGCTTCCACACCTGTTCTTTGGTGTATGCCAGTGTTGCAGTGTCTTCGTCGGTGGGAGTGAAATGTAGTTCAACTTCCTCCCCTTGGCGCTGTCTGTAGATTGCTTCGCTAATACTAATGTAGAGGGTGTCATCCTTGCGGACTTTGGCGCCGGATGCAAGGTCCGGGTGTCCGATGATACGGCGCGGTTTTGCAGGTCGGTTTCTAACAACATAAATTCCGGACCTAGTCTGCTGAATATCAACGTTGTTACCGGGAACTTGCACCTCGCGCGACTGGGCAGTGTTTGGCGTCCATGAATGGATTCGTCCTCCGGACACGAGGAGAATGGGAGTTGGCTTTGGGATGATAATCAGACCGGATCCACCATGGTCCGGTGTCCAGATGTTCAGGCTCAACGTGGCTAACCTTTGGTCAGATGGTTCAGAACTTCACTGTGGTGTTGAATGGGAATATAGCCCAATTCTGTGGGTTTTGTCTCTCCAAACCAGCCTGGCTTGAACCAATATGCCATCCAATTTGCCCGAATTGCCCCATCGATGTCTGCATCGGGGTCATTTCCAACCATCACATGGTCATAACCCGGCATCAAAGCTTCTGCGGCAGTGAAGATGCCGCCATCCGGTTTACTGATGCCAATCTCGCAGTCGAGCACGATGTGGTCAAAGTAATGTCTCAATCCGCAGGTCGCCAGTTTATGGTTTTGCAGTGCAGTTGGTCCATTAGAGATAAGCCCAATAGGAGTCTTCCGTTGATGAAGCGTTTGCAGCAATTGGTGAACATCAGGGAAACACATCCAAGTTTGTTCCTCTGCCTGCGAGCTCAGTCGAATCAATTCATCGGTGTTGATTCCTACTAATCCAAGCCGCCTTAAAGTGCCAAGTGCGATGTGACTTCGAAATGAATCCAGCTGCAAATCTCTTAGATTGCTAAACCCTGCCGTTCCCGGACCAAGCTCCTTGAGCCATACATCCATACTGTGATGTGCAATGTCGCGTTCGGTCAAGTCCGGATAACACTTCGTTAGATACGAAGTGCTGGCTTTAACAGCGGCAATCAGACTCTGGGATGTCGTGATGAGTGTGTCATCAAGATCAAACCAGATACATACAGGTTTATTGGTCAAAGCCATCCTGAAGTTCGAGGGGATGTGGCCGTGAAACAGTTGCGATGACAGAGTCCTCTACAAACTGTGCAACGGCTTCTTCTTGAAGGAGCACATTGACCTGATTAGTCATTTCCTTCACTTTTCGCTGAATACTTCGGTGTTCGCTCGTGCCTGGGGATGTTGTTGCAAGCTGCAACTTTGCATCGGCTAATCTGGCTTCCAGAACGACTCTCAACTCACGCCACTGACTCGCCCGTGGCTTTCCACCCATAAAGTCATCAATGACATCATCCGTCGTCTCCATAGAGTCAATCTTACCCGTGTGTGGAGAACTGTGTCAGGCTGATTTTTTTCCTCTGTTGGGAGCTGTACCAAGGTTAGTGGTTCGCTCGGCGATGTTGGTGCAATGGTCGCAGATACGTTCAAGGAAGTGTGCCACTTGTAGGAGGTAGGTGGCCTGCATCACGCTCCGTGTATCCTGTTGGAGAATTTGAATCAGCGTTGCACGCATTTGAGCGTAATACAAGTCAGCCGTATCATCCCTCTTTATCACCTGCGCTGCTAGTTCTGTGTCATGGTTGAGGTATGCATTGACGCTGTCGTGAATCATCCCATATGCCACGGTGGCATATCTGGGTATGTCAATCAGAGGCTTGTAAATCGCTTCATCTGCCATCCGCTGACCTATTCGTGCGATGTCAACTGAGTAATCCGCAATTCGCTCAAGATCACTCGCAACCTTTATGATGTTATTAATGGCTCGGATGTCCAGTGACTTATCACTCTGGCGTCCCATCAGCTTTACGCAAGCAGCCTCAAGCGAGCTTTCAAGCGAATCGACGGAGACATCACGATCGATTACATTTTGGCAAGTATCGACTAGCTGTAAAGTCAGACCACGAACAGCCGCACTTAGCATGTCTTCGGCGGCAACGCTCATTTCAATAATCGTTGCGGTGATGGGTGTCAACTCGACATCCCCCTGTTGCTTTTCCTTAGGCATACTGCACTCAGTGTAGCAAGTCGGAGAACGGGAATATTAAGAACTTCTTGGCGAATTGTTAAGAAGTGACGACAGGGCTTAGGTTGAATCGTTGAAATTTCCATCTAGAGCGGATTTCTGGGCGGTGTAAGGTCATTACCACCACACGGCCATCCGAGGTTACTTCATCGATAATCATGGCAAGATGTTCAGACCAATGATCGTCTAATGGTGCATCCGGCTCATCAAGAATGATTAGGGAAGCCTGTGCATGCAAGACTTTTGCAATTGCCACACGCTGCCATTGTCCTGTTGAAAGTCTGGTTACGTCACGATCGAGCAGAGAGCTAATGCCCAGCTTTGATGTGTAATCTCTGCCATTTTGATGGTGCTGACCAATCATCAGGTACTCGCGGACAGTATATGCAAACGGTCTTGGGGGACTTTGTGGCAGGTAGGCGGGATACAAAGATGTATTTGTAACTATTTCTCCGCTTGATGGCTTTAGGATGCCTCCGATGCAGTCGAGGAGAGTGGACTTTCCCGCACCATTTGGTCCAGTAATTAGGATTGCATCCCCTGCACCCACCGTAAACGATGTTGGTTCCAATCTGCCATCTACCCTGACAGACCTGACATCGAGCACTACTGGAGATCCCCTCCAGTAATTTTGTCTACAATTTGCGTCAGTTCTTCCTGTGAATTATAGGTGATTACAACTGTGCCCTTGTCCAGATTACCTGTGAGGCGTGCTCGCATCCCGAGGGCGTTACGTAGAAGCTGTTCAACTGCTTGTACTTCGGCTGATCCTGCTTTTGCGGCACGGTCTGCACGGCGAAATTCCCCCTTTGTTTCGGGCGATGCCATTTCCGATTCCAGCTGGCGTACTGTCATTCTGCCTGCTTTTGCTTCACGTAAGAGCTCTTGTTGTCGTCTTGGAAAGCTCTCATCCATACGTTGCTCTTTGTTTCCGAGGAGCGCCCGGGCATGTCCTTCGGATATTTCTCCTGCATTTAATGCCTGCTGGACAGGTGCAGGTAGTGCGAGGAGACGCAGAGAATTTGCGATAGCAGACCGACTTTTCCCTATTTTGGCTGCCAAAAGATCCTGTGTCCAAGTATAGGTGTCCATTAGCTTTTGGTAGGCAATGGCTGCTTCCAGAGGCTTTAGGTCTTCCCGAAGTAGGTTTTCAATCAGTGCTACCGTTAGGGCTTCTTCATCGGAGTACGGTTTGACGACGACTGGAACCCGAAGCATCCCGATCGAGCACGCTGCACGAAAGCGCCGCTCACCGGCAACGATTTCAAACGTTCCATTGCCGAGTGGTCGGACAAGAATGGGTTGGACAATGCCAGTGGACTTTATGGATGCCGCGAGCTCCGCCAGCGCATCCGAGTCAAAATAGGTGCGTGGCTGGTTTGGATTAGGCTGAATTTGGGTGATGCTTAGCTCTCGCTGTGGCTCACTTCGTAGAAGGCCATCAAGATCCGGGGCGTTTCCTCCACCAGGCAGTAGCGCGTCCAGACCGCGACCCAACCCCTTCTTCTGTGTCGATGATGGCATCCCGTCCTTCAGCATGGGTCAATAACTCCTTGGCAATTTCTGTGTACGCAACCGCTCCTTTGGAGCGGGGATCATAAATGGTAATAGGCTGCCCGTAGCTGGGCGCTTCAGATAACTTGATGTTTCTCGGCACAACGGTATTAGAGACTTTGTCTCCAAAAAAGCTCCGAACTTCACTCAAAATTTGGTTGGCATGGTTCGTCCTGCCATCAAACATCGTCAGTACGACCCGTGCAATCGACAAATCCGGGTTGATCCCGCTACGAATGCGCTTGAGGATTTCGAGTAGCTGTGAGATTCCCTCTAATGCAAAATACTCACACTGCATTGGGATAATGACTTCATCAGCCGCCGCAAGGACATTAATTGTCAACAATCCCAGCGATGGCGGGGCATCGATGATGATGTAGTCATACCGGTGGCTTACGCTGTCAAGAGCCTTCCGGAGAATTCGTTCGCGGTCTGGGAGCTCGAAGAGTGATAGATCTGCCGATGCCAGATCAATGGTGGCAGGAATGAGATCGAGGTTGCCGATTGCTGTCGGAATGATGGCATCCAATGCTGTCGCATCCCCGGTCAGAACCCTGTACGTATCCGGCTCACCTACTCGGCGTACAACACCAACTCCACTGGTGGCATTTCCCTGAGGGTCTGTATCGACAAGAAGAACACGTCGGTGAATGGCGAGAGCCGCTGCAAGACTGATGGCGGTTGTGGTCTTGCCGACACCACCCTTTTGATTGACCACTGCCCAATGTCTTGCCATTTTTGTCCTCTAACTAAGCATCAGTGTACCGTTGAGGATTGTGGACATAGGCTTAATTGTTTCACGTGAAACAATTTTGACTCTCGTGTTGGGAACAACAGATACGGTCCGGAAAGGTCGCACTAGCAAATTTGTTTCACGTGAAACAATTGGTTAGGTTGTACCTACCGTTGAGATAACGAGAGATTCTCCAGATGCAATTTGCACGGACCGTGGAAATGTAATCGTTGTAGCGTCATTGATATCAACGCTTGCGTTTACAGTCATCGATTTGCCACCCCTACCTAGGTGAAGACTCAGTGCGGATGCCGATGCGGTCTCTGTGCGCCATGTTCTAAGTGAGCGCAGTGAGACGGAGCCAGATACCACTGATAATCGTACGCGGTTAGCTTCGATGTCCTTGCGTGATGTCACAACACCAGCAAATGCTGATGACAAAATAGGGCTACGGACACCAAACGGTGTGGATGGGTTTTTGTCGATGGAAAGGCATCCCGATATACCGAATCCGATCGGAGATGCGTACAGCATAGCCAACCACTCACTCGGTGTTAGGAGCGATTGTGTTCGCTCCGCGGATGGTGAGATGAGAGATGCTGCTCCCGTGGCGAGGTCACTATCCCCGGATGATGCAAAGATAGCCGCTGCCATCCCCGCATCGATGGAAAGACGTCCAGCCCTTACATCCTTTGTGAGTGCGGATGCAGCAGCTGAGTCAGTGAACGGAATCCTTGTTACTGCAAAGGCCAAAGCACGAGCGAAAGGTGTGCTTCCGACGGAACTTGCCGCTAGCAGAGAACTCTCGACTTCGGACTTCAGCTTGGATGCCGGGTGGTTGGCGATGACCCATTTCAGGACAAGCCCCAATTCGGGCTGGATTTTTGGTTGGCGGGTATCCAATGTATTGAAGAATTCCAAAATGGACGCTTCGCTACCTGATGACAACACTGCGCGGCATTGCTTTAGCGCTATGGTGTTGGTATCTGGTTGCGATATTGGAAAACCAAGCAGGGCCTGAATCCAAAGTGGGCGAGTCGCTGAATATTGCAGCGCAGGCGCCATCGCATTAGTCAGCCACGTGGGGATGTCACTGTCATTAAGACAACTCACACAGGATGATGCATGGGTCAGCTGCCGGGCCATCAGTGATGTGGGTTTTGTGCGGGAAAATACGATGCGCTGTGATTTGCTTGAAGGACGGATCAAGGACCATCCCTTCGTTGCTGGAATAAACTCATGTGTTGAATAGAGCCCTTGGGTTCTAATGGCAATGTCCCCAGCCATGCCGTCAATCTCGACTCCAAGGTTGCCTGCTGTGACGCTGTCAGTAAACAATGCCGGGATCAGCCTAATGACACGGTCTGGTGCTGATTTACCCAATATTCGAATACTTACCTTCGGCCAGCTATGCTGAACCATACACGGTAGTTCGTGGAGAGGGCGAATAGACTTGCCGACTTTGATGCCAAACTCGATGCGATGACCACCCTGCCGGATAGTTCCATCGGATGAGATCTTCCAGCCTTCACTGATGTAAACATCACGCCAGGTTCCACCGAGTAACGACTCGAAAACGGGATGGCCGGCGGACTGAATGCTCCTCAGCCACTGTGCTGGGAACGGATCGGTCACCGCACTTGGAGGCGCAAGATTTCGCATGCTGTACATATACCGCAGCCGGATGGCAAGTGAACAAGGAAAAATGGTAACGTCAAGCCATTGTGATGCTAATCCGGATGACCGATATCAAAGAATGGAGCTGGCGTAACCAGCACCATCACGACGTCTAAACGCCTACGCTAACAGCACATTCCCATTACACCAGTACAGGCAGGTCAGACGGACCTGCTTTTTTTGTGACAAGCTATGTATTCAACCGAAATCACACCTGATCGACAGACATTCCACCTGCTTGCCAAGCAAGGAAATGTCATACCCATCACACGGGAAGTCCTCGCCGATATGGAAACACCAGTGTCCGTATTCCGAAGGTTTGTCGATCGGCCAAATGCATTTCTACTTGAATCCGTTGCTGGTGGAGAGCGCCTCGCACGTTACTCCTTCCTTGGTTCAGACCCCAAATGCAGCATTCGAGCCCGCGGAAACAACGTCATCTTTACTGAAAATGGAATCGAAACGATAACCGAACTGGCCGATGGTGAAGAGCCAATGCAGGTGATTCAGAAGATTCTTGGGGATGTTCGATTTGTCGATAGACCGGGCCTGCCACGCTTTGTCGGAGGAGCCCTTGGATACATCGGGTGGGACTGGGTTAAGCACCTTGAACCCATTCCTGCTACGGCCAAAGATGATACCGGTGTGGATGACATCCATATGCTCCTCGTTGACACGATGGTCATCTTTGATCACGTGAAACATCGGCTCATATTTCTAACAAATGCGCACTGCCCGGATGGTGCCGACCTCGATCAGGTCTACGATAATGCGTGTGCGACGTTGAATGCATTGGAAAACGATGCGCTTGCACCACGCCCGGATGCCCCAACACGCTATGCCAGAAAGGCATCCAATCCCCCTCCCGATGGTCACTGGGATATGAATCTCACACGGGATGACTACGACCGGATGATTTCAAGGGCGAAAGAGTACATCACAGCCGGTGACATCATTCAGGTCGTCCTCGCACAGCGGTTTACACGCCCTCTAAATGCAGATCCACTCGACATCTATCGGACGCTTCGGGCAATCAATCCAAGTCCCTACATGTACTACCTACAGTTCGATACCGGGACAACCCTTGTTGGTGCCTCCCCCGAAGTGCTCGTTACCGAGGATGAACGAAAAGTCACCATCCGGCCAATTGCAGGTACGCGCCCTCGCGGAACATCCCGCGCCGAGGATGATAACCTGGCAGCCGAGCTCCTGGCGGATGAAAAAGAACGGGCAGAGCACATCATGCTCGTAGATCTTGCCCGCAATGACATCGGACGCGTATGTACCTACGGAAGTGTACGCGTGGATGAACTCATGGTTATCGAGCGCTACTCCCATGTGATGCACATTGTCAGTAATGTGGTCGGTGAGCTTGCACCAGACAAGAATGCATTTGACCTGTTGAGAGCGACATTTCCCGCAGGAACACTCTCTGGTGCCCCAAAAGTACGGGCGATGCAAATTATTGATGAACTCGAGCCCTGCCGGAGAGGCACCTATGGAGGCGCAATCGGATATCTGTCGTACAAAGGCTCATTTGATGCCTGTATCACCCTGCGGACGGCACTAATTCGGGATGGGCTTGTCCATGTTCAGGCCGGCGGCGGAATTGTCGCCGATTCTGTCGCTGACACAGAGTATTTGGAGACCGTCAACAAGAGTGGAGCCATCCGCCGGGCAGTTGAACTTGCTGAAAAAGGCTTGGACTCCAGGAAATGAATAAGCGACGGCGTATCCTCCCAGATCGGCAACGTCCACAGCTGGATTCCAATGACCTACAGCGCCTCGGACAGCTGGTTTCGAAGCGGATGGTAATGACGTGCCCCGGTTGTGGAGACATACTCAGACCGACCTGTGAAGGCGGTGAACTCCAAATAGGATCAAGTCCAGATATGACGGGTGTTGATAGCAGTCAGGAAAGTAAGCCTCGCCTTATATTTCAATGCAAACGATGCTTTCGTATTGCTGGATGGATTCAAGGGGATGTATGGGTTCAGGAATTTGACCTTGAAGAGGATGAATCGCGCTGGGATCACCTTGAATTGGATGATAACCCACTAACTGAAAGGCAACCGTCTTAGCATGAATACCGGGAAGGTCGTGATATTCCGCTCTCGAAAGACGGGACTGCAACCCGATGCCTATTCCGAAATGGCATCTCGAATGGCGGAGCTGGTAACAACTATTCCAGGCTATGTAAGTCACAAAACGTTTCACCACCCGGATGGAGAATCTGTCACGCTGGGTGAGTTTGAGTCATTAGATGCCATCCACCGTTGGGGGAATCACCCTGAACATCAGGTCGCACAGGCTATGGGACAGCAGCAATGGTATGCATCCTATGAACTTACTATTTGTGATGTTCGCTCGCGACGAGCATTCAACCGGGATGAGGCAATCCAATGATCTTTGTTATCGACAATTACGATTCATTTACGTATAACATCGTTCACTATCTCGGTGAACTTGGCGCTGAAATGGTCATCAAACGCAATGACCAAGTCACTGTGGATGACATTATCAAGCTGGCACCATCCCATCTGCTCGTGTCGCCAGGCCCATGTTCACCGACTGAGGCGGGCATTTCGGTCGAAGCCATCACACGCTGTGCCGGACGCTTCCCGATTCTTGGCGTCTGTCTTGGACATCAGTCCATCGGACAGGCATTTGGAGGCAAAGTTGTACGTGCAGGGCGCCTGATGCATGGTAAAACCAGCCAAATCAAACACACAGACACGGGTGTCTTTGAAGGGATGCCGAATCCATTCACGGCAACGCGTTACCACTCTCTCACTATCGAACATTCCAGCTTGCCGGCTTGCCTTGAAGTCACCGCTACAGCCGTGGATGATGGTGAAATAATGGGTATTCGGCACCGGACACTCCCTATTGAGGGCGTCCAGTTTCACCCGGAGAGTGTGCTCACTCAGGATGGTAAGCGGCTGCTTGGTAATTTCTTGAAACAGCGCTATTAGGCCTTAGAGTGGGATCAAACGGTTAATTCCGAACAACGCGGCACGCATGGCTCCTAATCAATGCATTCGAATTCATAAGGAGCCATACTTAGTTCGCTTTATATCGCCATTAGCTGCTTTGTCGCAGCAGCGATGTCACTCTGTCTCATCAATGCTTCGCCAACCAATATCGCATCGGCTCCTGCCTGCACAACCGTCCTAACATCCTCATTCGTGAGAATCCCGGATTCTGCCACGGCAGTAACACCATTTCCAAAATGGTTCGCAAGCGTACCAAATGTCCCCAAATCCACACTGAAGTCGTGGAGATTTCGGTTGTTTACGCCAATAAGCGTCGCACCCGA
>CAZSGJ010000078.1:0-12787 GCA_964606305.1 uncultured Armatimonadia bacterium | reverse complement strand
AACAATCCGTGTATCAGGGTGATGCAGATGATGCGCGGTGTGCTCATCCATACGGCTGCTTCCCTGGAACGTTAGCATGTACATACGCCACATATAAAAAGCCGTCAAAGCACTTGTAACTGCAGCGAGTCCATAGACGGGGCGATTGTGGTCAAACGCCGCAAGCAGTATCTCGTCCTTTGACCAGAAGCCTGCTAGTGGCGGAATACCAGCGATCGCGATCGTTCCGATCAAAACCAGAAGATGCGTGGACTTAATCTTGGATGCGAGTCCCCCCATCTTTCGCATGTCCTGCTCACCGTGGAGTGCATGAATCACCGCACCAGCGCCAAGGAACAGGAGTGCCTTGAAGAACGCGTGCGTCGTCACATGGAACATCGCAGCTGAGAAAGCACCGCAACCACATGCGACAAACATCAAACCAAGCTGAGACACTGTAGAGTACGCGAGGACCTTCTTAATGTCCCATTGGGCTACGCCCGTACAGGCCGCTACCAGCGCTGTTAGGCCACCTGTCCAAGCAACGACTTGCATCGCAACCGGCGACATCTCAAACAGGAGATTGAACCGGCAAACCAAGTAAACTCCAGCCGTAACCATTGTGGCAGCATGAATCAGTGCAGAGACGGGTGTCGGCCCCTCCATTGCATCGGGTAACCATACAAACAAAGGCAGCTGTGCGCTCTTTCCTGCGGCACCACCAAACAGCAAAAGCGCAATGGTAGTCGCAACGCCGGTTTGCAGGTGCATCGAACCAGATGCACTTAGTTGTCCAAGGATTCCATCCTGCCCGTAAAGGTTAAGCGACTTAAACTCTCGGTAAAGCATGAACATCGCGAGAAGTAAAGCAACATCACCAATACGGTTTACAATGAACGCCTTCTTGGCGGCCTGTGTCGCAGACCACTTATCCTGCCAAAATCCGATTAGCAGGTAGGAAGCAAGACCGACCCCTTCCCAGCCAACAAACAGAAGCGGAAGGTTCCCCGCCATCACCAGAACTGCCATAAAGAAAACGAACAAGTTCAAGTAAGCAAAGTAACGTGAGAATCCTTTGTCACCGTGCATATAGCTGGCACTATAGATATGGATCAGAGCACCAACTCCAGTGATGACCAACAGCATTCCGCCATTGAGCGGATCGACGTGAAGGTTAAAGTCAATCGCAAGAGATGTTCCGGGGACGGTAATCCAGGTTAGCCCGCCGGAATCAACAGCGTGATTTGAAGAGCCTCCAACGGATGAAACCACGGCGATAGAAGCAATGAACGCTCCAATTACACTCAGGATGGCCACTGTAGAGGAGAGTTTCTCTCCCAACTTTGATCCAATGGTTCCATTGATCAGTGCCCCTATCAGCGGGATGAGCGGAACCAACCACAAAATTGTCGACATCGTGATGGTTATCCTTTCAATCCGTTCAGAACATCGACGTCAACATTGTCTTTCGTGCGGAATATCGCAATCAATATTCCGAGACCAACAGACACTTCTGCAGCAGCCACGGCCATCACAAAGATCGTCAGCATTTGACCGCCAGCATCACCAAGATAGCGACCGAAGGCAATCAGCGAAAGGTTCACAGCATTGAGCATCAGCTCGATACTCATGAAGATAAGGATTGGGTTACGTCGCGTCGTAACCCCGGCTATCCCAAGTGAGAATAGGACCATCGACAAAACGATGTAGTAATGCAACGGTACGGTCATCAGGCCTTACCCTCCTGCGTTGACTGGCGTTTACCGGCAAGAACTACAGCACCTATGACAGCAACCAGAAGTAGGAAACTTGTCCACTCAAATGCAAACAACCACGGAAGCGATGGGTTGTACAAAACCTTCCCCACCCCTTCCACACTGCCAGGCGTCGCTCCGCCTACCGATACCTCGGTCGGGAGCATCAAAGGTGCCACACCCTTTATAACTACCGCTGACATCAGACCACCAAGTCCAATGGCGGATGCAAACGCAACGATCGTACGGATTCCCCGGTAGCTGGTGTTCATGTTCGCCTGTCCCATGTTCAGCAGCATGATGACGAACAAAAACAGAACCATGATGGCGCCAGCGTAAACGATCACTTGAACAGTTGCTAAGAAATATGCATTTAGTGACAGATACAGTCCTGCTACGCTGAACAAATTAATAACGAGGCTCAGCGCGGCACGCAACGGATTCTGCAAAACGACCACAAGTAAACCGCTTGCCACCGCTGCTACCGCAAAGAACAGGAACATTAGCCCTTGTCCGGAAAGAATTGCTTGAAGTGTCATCGTTCCGTCCCAATGTCAGTCATCTCACCGATAAATGTACACATCAGTCAATCCTCTCGAGTTGAGGGTCTGGTACCAACAACATTTCTTTGGTGTAGATAAGCTTCTTGCGGCTATCTTCAGCAAGCTCGAAAATGTCTTTCAGCTCAATCGCGCCGGTCGGACAGCTTTCCTGACAAAATCCGCAATAGATACAGCGCAGCATATTGATTTCATAGCGCTCTGCGTATCGCTCACCTGGACTCCGTCGGTCATGGTCTGTATTTTCACCAGCCACAACTAGGATTGCGTTTGCCGGACAGGCACCAGCGCACAGCGAACAACCGATGCACTTTTCCATGCCATTGTCATAGCGATTTAGAACATGACGCCAGCGCGCTCTGCGTCCCATCGGTCTACGAAACTCCGGGTAAGACAAAACGGTAGTTGGTTCAATAATCTTTGCACCAACACGAGCCATCCCTTGGAATGGGGCAAACACCTCGGATGCAATCTGACGAACATCAGACCAAAACTCTGACATCGTTTAGTCCTCCACTGGCATCCGGGCCGTGATAGCCCGAACCACACTCTCACGACGTATTGGAAGGCGGCTCGCTTCATCACCAGATTTGCGAGCCTTCCAGTGCAAGTATGCAATCCACAAAACAACACTAGCGATTACACCAGATATTCCAACGGCAATGAAATGTCCCACGATACCGAGTATCTGTTGAAGCGCCATTGATGTGGCAATCATAACAACATTTGCAAGAGCCGTCGGTAACAACACCTTCCAACCGAAGTGCATCAACATGTCATAGCGAAGTCGAGGTTGACTTGCGCGAACGAGAATGAAGAAGCTGATCAGGGTGTAGAGCTTGATGAACAACCACATTGGTGCGATGACAACATGGTTCACGAAGTTCAGGACCGAAGGCGGAAAGAACGTCCAGGAAGCCGGAAGCTGTCCAAGGATTCCCCAAGGAGCTGTGTATCCCCCGAGGAAGAGCGTTACACAGATCGCCGAAACAATCATCATGTTTGCGTACTCGCCCATAAAGAACATCGCAAACTTGAACGAAGTATATTCCGTGTGGAAACCAGCAACCAGCTCAGTCTCTGCTTCAGGCAAGTCAAACGGTGCCCGGTTTGTTTCAGCAATCATTGAGATCATGTAAACAACTGCAGCAACTAATCCAAACGGGAAAAGTTTGAAGATGTTCCAGTTCCAAAACCCCGATGTTACCGACTGCGTCCAGACGCTGTAGTTGGAGTCCGGTATGGCAACGTTTGTAGCTATTGTCTGACTATGGACAAGCTCTTGCATCGCAAGCGTGCCCGTCATCAAGAGGACCGCGATAATGCTCAGACCCATGCCGAGTTCATACGAGATGACCTGACTCGAAGCCCGGAGGCCACCGAGTAACGAGTATTTGTTGTTTGACGACCACCCCGCGAGAATGACACCGTAAACCTCAATGGAGGCAACGGCAAGGAGGAACAATATACCTACATTCAGGTGAGGAGCTACGGATCCCCAGTCCGTTGAGCTGTTCCACGGAAGAACGGTCAGGCTGCAGATCACTGGTACCAATGCGATGGCCGGCGCAAGGTAGTAAAGCGTTTTGTCAACATTTGAAGGAGTAATATCTTCCTTCATCATCAGCTTTAATGCGTCAGCCAAAGGTTGCAAGAGACCGAACGGACCAACTCTGTTCGGACCAAGTCGCCCCTGCCAAAAACCGAGCAGGCGCCGCTCGAGCCAGACGAGAACTGGCACACTGCCAAGTCCACCTGCAAGCGCAATCACAAAGCGCAGGAGCGATCTGAGAAACTCCGCATACCACGGAATCTGATCAGCGCTGTTGAGAAAGAAATCACGCCAAACGGGAGAATCGAACAAATCGGTCATCACTCAGACCCTCCAGGCACCAAAGCGGATGGCAAGACATCAGCCGGCGTAAATACCGGTAATGGATTTCCTGCTCTCGCATTCAGCTCAAGCATCACCTGCCATTGCGGACGGCAACCTGCCTTCGGAGGAACGACGGCATCTACTGTCTGGATTTGTCCATCCACGTTCATATAGGAGCCAGCCGTTTCTGCAAACGATGCTATTGGCAGCACAACAGAGGCCTTTGCCGCCGTGGCATTCATGAATTGACTCGTTACCACGACAAACGCATCTGCAGAAAAAGCTTTTTCGACAAGTACGCGATCAGATAGGTGCTTCACCGGATCACATCCCATCACAAACAAGTGCTTAACGTTGGCAAGCAGAAGTTCGTTCAGAACTTCGGCGGATTTACCAGATGCTGCGAGACCTGACTTGAGTTCATCCACCGATGGCGAATCTGTTCCATCAAAGCCTGCGAGATACGGTCCATGTGCATTTGCATCAGTCACCAACAGCGAGTAGACACAGCCAGCAGCCGTACAGGTCTGTTCAACTGTCAGATAGTCGCTTGCAGTAAGACTGTCGGGCACTAAAACAACGCTATCCGGTGTTAGAGTTACAGACCCCAATTCCGCAGCTGATGCCAACGTATCTATCGATGCACCGCTTCGTTGTGCCTTTACTGTTCGCAGGTAATACATCGGTTGGTCATACGCGAGGTCCATCCCGACGACCACAATGTGCTTCGCCGATTCTACAGAAGCAATGGTTGCCTTTGGTAATCGCCGCGGCGCCTCGGTAAGTTGATAAGCAAGGTGTGCAGATCCGAAGACTCCCTGTATGAGTTGCCGAAGAAGGATGTTGTCTTCAATCGTGCCGGTCGTCGTTCCGAATGCAGCAATCGCATTTGGCCCGTAGTTCTCTGCCACGAACTGCATGTTGTTGACAATGGAAGCAAGCGCGGTATCCCAGTCAGTCTCAACTAGAATGCCATGTGCATCCCGGATGAGCGGGACAGTAAGGCGTTCAGGAGAATTGACATCCGCATTGCCAAATTTACCCTTATCGCAAGTCCACTCTTCGTTAATCTGTTCATTGACCCGCCCGTTAATGCGGACGACTTCGCCCATTCGGTGTCCAACAGCAATGTTGCATCCGTTAGAACACTTTGTACAAATGGAATCCGCAGACTTTACTTCCCACGGGCGCCCTTTGAAGCGGAACTGGCGACTTGTTAACGCCCCTACCGGACAAATCTCGATCGTATTTCCGCTGAAGTTCGAATCAAAGGTTCCTCCAAGAAATGGTCCGACTTCCGACTGTGCTCCGCGATTGATCAGACCAAGCTTAGAGTCTCCAGCGATTTCCGATGCAAAGCGGGTACACCTCATACAGGTGATGCAGCGTTCACGGTCGAGGACAACATGGTCGGAAATGGGCAATGCCTTGACGTATCGCCGCTTATCTTCGATGAACCTGGTATTCGGTGGACCGTATGAGATGGTCATATTTTGAAGCGGACACTCGCCACCACGGTCACAAACAGGGCAGTCAAGAGGATGATTAGCAAGAATCAGTTCCAAGACACCGTTCTGCGCTTTTTTGACATCGGGTGTTGTCGTCTTAACGACCATTCCATCGGCAGCTGGAATCGTACAGGTTGCCATAATGGATGCACGTCTTTGTCCGAACATCTCGAGTTCAACACTTGCCAAACACATTCGGCATGCGCCGACACTCGTCAAGCGAGGGTGATAGCAGAAGTATGGAATGTCTGATCCGGCGGCAAATGCCGCTTCAATCACAAGCGTACCTTTCGGTACCTCCACGGATTTTCCATCCACAACGAGGCTAACCATAGGCACACCAGCATTCTGAGCTGCCTGCGTATCCGCAACTACTTTACTGACATCAGCACTTTCAGCTGCGGTCTTTGGCCTCTCAGGACCGTTTTGCGTTGACATAGCGATGTTATGCTCCCAGCTGTCCCGCATCGGAATACGTGTTCCGACCATGATGGATATACGACAGGTACTCGTGGCGGAAAAGCCGAAGACTTGTCATTACGGGCCAAATTGCCCCTTCACCCAAAGCACAGAACGACTTTCCACGAATCGAATCGCAGATATCCCATATCAGGTCAATATCCTGCTCACGTCCTCCGCCGGATGCGATTCGAGCATAGATCTTACTCAACCAGTCGAGACCCTCACGGCAAGGAGTACACTTGCCACAAGACTCGTGATGGTAGAAGTCCACGAGACGATGCGTAACTTTAAAGACATCTGTCGTCTCATCAAAAATCATCAATCCACCAGACCCCAGACCCAGCGTTTGCGTATTTTGGGGAATACCCTCGTAGTCGAACGGGTAATCGAGTGGCGTGGGAGGAGCGAAGCCCATTGAACTTCCACCAGGGATGTATGTTTTCAGGCGATGTCCATCGCGAACGCCACCCGCAATATCGAGAACTTCGGAGAACGGTGTACCAAGCACAATCTCATAAATTCCAGGCTTGTTGACATGTCCGGAGATTGAGAAGAGCTTGGTTCCTCTGGAGCGTGGCGAGCCAACGCCAATTTCTGCGTACTTGGCACCACCCAGCTCCAATATTGCAGGAATGGTAGCGGCCGTCTCAACATTGTTGACTACACTTGGGCGCTTCCAGACACCAGAGATCATTGGCAGCGGTGCAGCAGGTGGCTTGAGGCGTGGCATACCCCGCTCGCCCATCAAACTGGACATCAAGGCAGATTCTTCACCGCATTCGTAAGCTCCCGCTCCAAGGTGTGTGTAGATATCAAAATCCAAACCAGAACCAAGCACATTCTTGCCCAGAAAACCCGCAGCATAGGCTTCATTGATGGCTTTTTGTACACTTTTCCATGGCTCAATGTATTCGCCTCGAATGTAAATGTAGCACTTAGCAGCACGAACGGCGATCATGGAACAAAGACAACCTTCGACAAGCAAATGAGGCAGCGCGTTCATCAAATCTCGGTCTTTGGCTGTACCGGGCTCTCCTTCATCGGCGTTAATGATGAAGTAATGCTCCACATCGCGATTCTTAGGAAAAGCATTCCACTTGATGTGCGTCGGGAATCCCGCACCTCCGCGTCCGCGGAGACCGGAAACTTTGACTTCCTCGATAATGGCATCCGGTTCCATGCCAAGCGCTTTGCGGAACTGCTCATATCCGCCATGTGCGACGTAGGTCTCCAGACGATTAATGCCTGGGACATTGCGATGCCGATAAAGGAGCTGCGTTTGTTCTACTGCCATCTAAAACTCTCCCTGCTCTGGCATTTGACTTTGTGGCGGTCGAACCGACTCGCTTGGCATATTTTTGAGATCGGTAATGAGCTTATCGATGGTCTGCTCCGTTGCATTTTCGTAGTACGTGCTACCGACCATCAAAGCAGGAGCATGGCAACATGCTCCGAGGCACTCCACGCGTTCAACTGAGAAAGTGCCATCTGTGGTCATTTCTCCAGCGTGAATGCCTAATTTCCTCTCACAGTAGCCAATGAGTTCATCAGCGCCGTTGACCATACACGCAACGTTTTGGCAGATTTCAATTCGATGACTCGCGACGGGGCGCTTGTTATACATCGTGTAGAACGTGGCAACACCGGCGACATCAGCTGCAGGCACTCCAAGATGATCTGCAACCTCTTGCATAGCCTCGGGAGGAAGCCATCCTCCATAAACTTCCTGAGCCACCCAGAGCGCAGGCAACAACGCTGCCTTGGACGTTGGGTATCTGGCGATAAGGGCATCCAGCCGCCGCTTCGTATCATCTGTGAACTTAGCCATTGTGCAATCCATATCCCACATCGACCGGGTTACCGGTCAATGTCACCCAATACAATGTCAATCGAACCAATCATCGCGACAACATCAGCTACCAGCCGGCCTTCGCACATCTTTGGCAGCGCTTGCAGGTTATAGAACGATGGTCCCTTAATCCGTACGCGATACGGACGGTTACTGCCATCTGAAATCACGTAGTAAGCCTTCTCGCCACGCGGGCCCTCAACTGAACCGAGAGCCTCACCAACGGGCGGATGATAGCCTTCCGTGAAGAGCTTAAAGTGGTGGATAAGCGCTTCCATCGATGTATCCAGCTCCGCTTTCGGTGGCGGTGCGATCTTGCGATCATTCGTACGAACGGGCGCACCCGGCATAGCCAGCGCACGCTTTAGAGCTTGTCGGCAAATTGAGTACGACTGACGTAACTCTTCCATGCGAACACGATACCGATCAAGGACATCCCCGTACTCGCCAACAGCAATGTCGAAATCGTATTGCTCGTAGCCGCTGTAAGGATTCGACTTCCGCAAATCCCATGCAACACCACTCGCCCTCAGGGATGGACCAGTCAAACCGGCATTAAGCGCATCCTGTGGCGTAAGTACACCCACCCCTCGCGTACGCTCGAGCCAAATCGGATTGTTCGACAGTAGGCCCTCGTACATCTCCATTCGCTTTGGAAACTGCGCCAGGAAACTCTCAACCCGCTCGTACCAACCTGGTGGCATATCACCCCTAAGTCCACCGGGACAAATCCACGATGTCTTAGTGCGAACACCGGACATATGCTCCTTGATCTCAAGGATGAGGTCGCGGTCTTGCCATGTGTAGAAGAACACTGACATAGCACCGATATCAAGTGCGTGCGTGCCAAGCCAAAGCATGTGCGATGCAATACGCTCAAGTTCATTCAGCAACACGCGCAGAACCTGAGACTTTTCGGGAATGACAACATCAACAAGCTGTTCAACTGCCAGCGAGTATGCCAAGTTGTTGCACAGATTCGAAAGGTAGTCTTCGCGATCTGTAAGAACAAGAGCTTTGTAGTAACTCAGGTTCTCCATCGTCTTTTCAATGCCCGTATGGAGATAGCCGATATGCGGAGTGCAGCGGACGACATTTTCTCCATCGAGCTCAAGCACAAGTCGCAACACACCGTGTGTACTCGGGTGACTTGGCCCCATGTTGATTGTCATGGTGTCGGCGCCAGAGTCGGGGTCGTGGTGCCTCTCTACCTCAATCCCTGCCGGAAACGTAGACCCGCGTTCAGCAATGACATCGCTACCAAGCATCACTTCGCCTCCTGCTCACGAACATTATGACTGAACTCAACTTCCTCGCCGCCAAGTGGGAAGTCCTTACGCAGCGGATGCCCTACCCAGTCATCTGGCATTAGAATGCGGCGTAGGTCAGGATGTCCGGTGAAGTGAACACCAAACATGTCGAAAATTTCCCGCTCCGGCCAAACGGCCGCAGGATACACACTCGAAGCCGAGGGACATGACTCATCAAGCTGCAATGCGACACGGACAATAAGCCGATCCGAATGAGCGATTGAGTAAAGCGAATACACCACTTCAAAACGATGCGGTGCGCGAAAGGCCAAACGGTCGACTCCGAAGCAGTCGGAAAGCAGCTCGTAACCGCACACATCTTTCGCCTGCCTCAGACAATCCTCAATATTCGATGCTGAGACCGTGATCGACGGGATTCCGTTACAGTCCTGATAATCGAGGACAACGCCACCGATTCCAAGACCTGAGATGGCGTCAATCATACGATGAGTCATGCCATCCAGAGAGCCTGGAGTCATCGTCAGTGAAGAGTGAAATGTCTTGTTACGAATTGCCAGATCGCTACCGGACAACCCCAAGCGGACATCAGCATCAACCATGCGTTTTCACACCCGACGACCCATACAATAAAGTGCTCAATACTTTGCGAATTTTATCACAAAGTCTCCCGGCGGCGATGAGTCATAAGCTCCAGGAGCACACTACTACGTGAACAATACCTAATAGCGCTGGCTAAATCGTTCCTGATCAATTTTTTCCTGAAGCTGCATGATTGCATGGATCAGGGCATCAGGTGATGGCGGGCAACCTGGAACATAGATGTCAACCGGGACAATCTGATCGACTCCTTGAACCACTGCATAGTTGTTGAAGACTCCACCATTCGATGCACAGTCGCCCATCGCGATGACCCACTTTGGGTCAGGCATTTGATCGTATACCTGACGCAAAACAGGCGCCATCTTCTTGCAGACACGTCCACTAACGATCATCAGGTCAGCTTGTCGAGGAGATGCTCTAAACGCTTCCGAACCGAAGCGCGCGAGATCGTATCGACTGTCTGTCGACGCCATCATTTCAATCGCACAGCAGGCAAGCCCAAAGGTCGCCGGCCAAAGTGAGTTCTTTCGAGCCCAGTTGACAACCTTGTTCATTGAAACCGTCAAAAACGGCTGGTCAGTTTCTAGCCCCATTCCAACCCTCCGCGCTTCCAAACATAGATGTAACCAACCAGGAGGATGGCAACGAAGACCAGCATTTCGACTAGATTGAAGAGCATCAAACCGCCGGATGCTTTGTAGTTAACAGCCCACGGGTACAAAAAAATCGTTTCAATGTCAAAGACTATAAACAACATCGCCGTGAGATAGAACTTAACCGGAAAGCGTTCCCTTGCTGATCCGATCGGCGTAACCCCGCATTCGTAAGCCGAGTCCTTGCTCGCCGATGGTCGACGGGGACCAAGTAACGCAGACAAACCAATCAGGGCCAGCGCAACAACGGTCGCACCAGCGACCATCACAAGCACGGGTATGTAGGATGACAACATGGTTTCGAATCCATTCAAATGGAAAGCGGCTCCCTTGGTATTCCAAGGCACAATCCACCGCAAACTGTACCATGTAGCCCTACGCGGAAACAATAGTCTTGACATGAGTTACCTGTCAGGAGTAATGTTACAAAAGTGACATCACAATAACGATGTTGCTGGGGATTCGTCCCAATAGTGTTGCCGGAACTGCATTGACGCAGCGATGCATCACGCAAAATTCACAGGAGGCTTCGTCTCTACATATGCGTAAATCGACGATTTCGTTTGTAGCTCTCGTTGGCATGGTTGCATTGGGTAGCACTGCCAATGCTCAGGAAATCAAAATTGGTGGTTCCCTCGGAATCAACTATTCCAATAACTTCAACAAACCAGCCGGGGGCAATACTTTCCTTTACAACTCCAAGGATGCCCAGTTCTCGCTCAACCTTGCTGAGTTGACCGTCAGCCGGGAAGCTACCGCGCGCAACCGCGGTGGTTTTCACCTTCGCTTTATTGACGGTGATGTCCGCAATGCGTTGCTGACGCCAGGAACCTACGTGGCTGAAGCTTACGGCACACAGCTGATCGAAGCTGGCGATAAGGATATTCGCCTCGATGTTGGTCAATACCGTACATTTGTCGGGTCTGAAGGCCTCGGCATTGACAACTTCATTAGCCGGTCATTCGCTTTCCAATTCCTGACACCAATCCTTGGTCAGGGTGTACGTGCAGGATTCGACCTCAATGACTCCACACGCGTGACCGGTTCGCTGCAAAACAAGTACAGCGGAACCGGCGAAGACAACCGCGATCTTTCCTACGCTCTTACGATCGATAAGAAGCTCGGAGAATCCAGTGATCTTCGTGTCAACCTGATTACTGGTCGCGAAAATGTCGGTGGAAACAATCGCGAAACAAATCTCGCCGGTTTCCAATATTCCCGCAAGCTCTCTGATGCGAACGCGCTCCACGTAGACTACACATTGCGTTCTGGCCGTGATGCCGCAGACACACGCTATGAAGCGACCGGTGTAAAGGGCGTCCTCGTCCTGGGTCAATCAAACGGCGGATCCCTCTCGCTCCGTGGTGAATATCTCCAGCAGAACACGGCTGACTCCGGGGTACTGCCAACGTTGACATCAACGCCAGGCACGAAGCCAACATTGACGAGCATTGCTTTGTCCTACAAGCTTCCTGCCACAAGCAAGACGGTTAGCACAGTGCTTGAGTACCGCTATGACCGCTCAAATGACTTCTTCTTTGGTGCATCCAATGGACTGAAGAAGGATCAGGGCACTTTGTCCATAGCTCAGGTCTACAAGTTCTAACGCAACCAGACCTCGCATTACGAAACGCGGTGCACTTCAAGTTGCACCGCGTTTTTTCTTACTTTTTGCCACACAGTCTTGACATCGAAAAGCAAAACGGAATACACTCGCCCATCGGTTGCTACTGTCATGTGGTTATCGATAAGCACACGTTCACGCAATGTCGCGGGTCGATTGTTCGAAAGGACTGATGATATGGCCATGACAGTTGTAGAGTCGGGATTGACGAGGACTTTCTTCTCGCTTCCGTTAGTGTGCGTAACGCAAGGTCCCACGTTCTAACGTTGGGGCTATTTTTATTTTGATAAGGAGGAATCATGATCAAGATTGAGGCAGTTATCCGTCCACAGCGACTTGATGAAGTCAAGACCGCTCTCGATGACCTTGGTGTGACCGGAATGACGGTGACAGAGGTACGTGGTTCGGGTAAGCAGAAAGGTTATACACAGCATTATCGTGGTGCGGAATACACCGTCAACCTGATTCAGAAGCTGAAACTTGAAATCGTCGCCGCAGACAACGAGGTGGATCGCATTGTAGATGCCATTTCGACTGCTGCACGCACCGGTGAAATCGGTGATGGCAAGATTTTCCTTTCTCCGGTAATGGATGCTATCCGCATTCGAACGGGAGAACGTGGAGGCGATGCGGTTTAGCATCCCTCCCATC
>CAZSGJ010000077.1:0-12886 GCA_964606305.1 uncultured Armatimonadia bacterium | reverse complement strand
GGCTGAAATGTCCGGCTCCCGGCACACCCGCTTCACATTCCACCCGGCATCGCGTCAAACAGCCCGTGTAGCAAACACTTAATCTGTTGCACATAGAACATCAATAATCAAATCGCCATCAGCACATTGAAGGGCAGGCGTGTCGTGGTCACCTTAGCACTAGGCGTTCCTTTCCGCGTTGATTTGGGTATATTATTTGGTGGAATGAAATATCGTACTCTTGGTTACATCCACCTTAGCAACGAATCACATGAGTCAGAGCTTACGCGGCACAGGGCAACCCTTGCTTCCGCTGACCGAGTGTATGAGGATGTTCATTGTGGCGGACGTATTGTAGAGCGTGCTCAGTTTCGTCAGCTCCTAAGCGATGCGCAGGCAGGGGACACTGTATTGTGTGCAAGCTTAGATCGATGGGCGTGGACACTTGGGGATTTGCAATCCTCTATCAAGGGCCTGCTTGACAAGGGCGTTACACTATCATTCCTGGAGCCAAGCCTCGTCTTTAATCCTGATCCGGAACAAGCGAGTTGTTCGTCATCGGTGCTGTTACAAGCCCTTGTAGACTGGGATACAACGCTTCAAAAGCGCAAAATGCAGCATGTTGTGCGCGGAGGGTCCCGCACTGCATCGTCGCGACCACCGAGATTGATCAAGCCAAGACTGACAGATGCCCAGCTTAGAAAGGCCGGCGAGCTTCAGCGTGATGGCTATACCGTTCAAAACATCGCTGACTACTTTGGGGTCAGCCGCATAACGATGGTGAAGTACATGAAGCAAGCAGAAGAGAGCGGCCTCTACAGTATTGAGTAAGGGTTTGTTGCGGTGTATCTTCTCAGCTTGATGGAACGTTTTGGTTTGGTGGTCTGTCTTGGTTAGGTACTAGCTAGTGCCTATGTCCCGTAAGTCGCCTAGTTCTCTGTCTCTTTGTGAGTTATTGATTACCATTGGTGTGATTCTGATTTCAGCTTGGTTAGGTGTTCTGATACCTTTTCTTATCGGCGACCGGGATGGCAGACTGGAATCAGAAGATGTTCCTGCGGCTGTGATGTCCGACGATTGACTTAGACCTTAATGCGCCGTTGGTAGTTGATGATAGTCATCAAATCACGGTCTTGTAAACGCTTAGAATCTCGCAACCAAACAACGTAGCAGGTGGACGTTCCATTCGCTGGCATGTCAAGCAACTACTAAGACCGTAACGAGCCATTGGTAACTGTTGATGGCTATCAAATCAGGGCTATGTAATCGCAAACACCCTCGCAACCTAAAAACGTAGCCAGTGGATGTTCCACTTGCTGGCCTATCAAACAACTACCAAGACCAAAGCACTCCATGGGTGGTTGTTAATGTCCATGACATCACGGCAATGTAAAAGCAAATACCCCCGCATCCTGGCAACGTTGCCAGAATACGAGGGTGTTTTACCGTATGTCATTGGACGCGCGGGCCTTGGATTAGAAGTTGCGGCCGCCACCGAAGCCGCCCATGCCGCCTCCCATGCCACCCATTCCGCCGCCACCCATGCCGCCCATACCGCCGCCCATTCCGCCCATGCCACCACCCATACCGCCCATTCCACCGCCGCCCATACCGCCCATACCACCGCCGCCCATTCCGCCCATACCACCACCCATGCCACCCATACCGCCGCCCATGCCACCCATACCGCCACCCATGCCGCCCATTCCACCACCCATGCCACCCATACCGCCGCCGCCGCCGCGGTTGAACTGACGGATAAAGGTGATGTTGCCAAAGGCACCCATCAGGTCCATCGGGTCGATAAAGATCAAGGGGATACGCTCGAAGGAGACATTGTTACGCGTTGTTTCTTCCTGAGTCAGGTCAGGAGCAGGCGTTGGATTTGATTGTGTGATTTGCCGTGGCTTAACAATGTAGACATTGTTTTCCTTGATATAGGTAAGGGGTGTTGTTGCGGCACGCATGATGAGCTTCAGTGCATTCTCAAATGGCTGCTCAGTAATCGTCATCGTGACAAAGCCAGCGACATTATTGTCGATGACATAGTTCGTGATGCCTGCCTGTTTAAATGCCATCTCAATCACCGTTCGGATTGGAGCATCCTTAAGATCCAATGTGATGGAGTTTGGATTACGATCCTGTTGCGCATGTGCGCTCATAGAGGAAATGCCGATGACAATCGCCGTGGCAAGACTGCCGGCGTAGCGGTTCAAATACATGATGCCCGTGACCCTTCAAAATGCGTTCACGATCAGATGCATCATCCGTTGCGCCAGAAGCGGCAGTGATCAGTGGTGCATCATCTCATACAAAACACGCTGGTGACGGGAACTTTTCCCTAAAACAGAAATAATGTTAAATAAACTTTTCTGTAAAGTGCCGTGAATGGCAGAAACGGTAACCTTTGGCTCGTTGATTATCCGTTATTCGCTATAAAGCATGGGTACTTCACAGCATCACTTCGTGCGGCCAACAATCGCTGCAACCCAGGTTGGAACAAAGGGGCTTATACATCCTTTGCTCGTCGGGTAATCCCGATACGCGCCAACGCGCTCTCCGATCGCGATGACTTCATCTCGGAATTGTGCGTGATTGATACCAAGCTCACCAAGGCAAAAGTTCATCGTCCAGCGGGCGGGCTCGGGTGCCGTAGCCAGCTCGTTGTCGATGCGCTTAAGCACGCCCGCGATGTCAAGGCCATCCGGTGACTTGGATACCCGCTCCGTCGTCAGACTCCATGCCGTTCGCGCCAGCCACGGCTCCGCATTAGCATCGACATCGAACCAGGCGCATCGGAGCACTTCTTTCTCGGGATGTTGCTTCACCAGATAACTGTTTACCCAGTCCGCCAAGTGCCCGTAGGTGGCTGTCTGAACAAGCATTTTAAGTTGGTCTAATGTCAACTCTTTGGGCTTCATCACCAGAATCGCCACAAGGCGAGCTTCCAAAAACTCGGTAGCCCAGAGTTCCAAGCCGAAGGAGGTGTTTTGCTTAATGGATTTTGCAATTGTGCGTAGCTCACCCAGCTTAACTCCAAACTGGTTTCCGACAAAGCCATGGCGTATATTTTGAGCCCGTAGCTGCTGTGTGCCGAGCGCTTCCAATTTTGTAAGGACATCCTGAGTCGTCATGTCCCAATTCTACCAAGTCCGGTTCTAAGCAAATGCTCTTAGGAGACAACGACAATCGCAGTGGTCAAATTATGGATCCCGTTTGGCCAGACATCGCCCAGTGAAAGAATGCCAAAACATGCGACTAGTCATAGTCTGTTCGGCAATCGGGCCGACCGCAGATGAATCCCAGCGAAATCCCATCCATCCAAATTGCGCATTTTTAGGAGTATGGTAGTATTTATCCAGCCTATGCGGGCGTAGCTCAATGGTAGAGCTCCTGCCTTCCAAGCAGGTGGCGTGAGTTCGATTCTCATCGCCCGCTTTTGTAAAAGTCCATCCGAACGGGTGGACTTTATTCGTTAAACATCACGTGTATCCACGACGCGGTTCGCTACATTTTCGGTATTCCTTAACATTCCCTTCCTACTCTATTGCTTGTTACCGACTAAAATCCATACATTCATATTCGGGTACTGCATACCGAACCTCTTCAACAGTCATCCAATCGGATGGCTGTTTTTTTCGCCCACAAATTACTCCAACACCATATGTGCGAGTTTCGGTTACACTCAATTTGTCTACTACGAGTACACTCACCTTATCGTAGGTGATGCGTAAGTTAGCGTTGCTAGGAGGCACCTCACATGGATGACAGCAGAGCTTTCGGCAAAGGTTGGATTAGTGGAACCCTCTCAGTAAGCATGGCCGTAGTTGGATTTCTGGCTGTACTGTGCTTCCACTTTCCCGGCGTCCTCACGATGCCCGATGTACGCTTTCTCTATCCTCTTCCCCTAATTCGTCTCGTACTTCACCTCGATCTGGTCATCGCATTTTTACTCGGACTGACCAGCGTGATGCTTCGACACAGCAAGATTCTAGGCATTACCGGGATGGCCATTGTTGGCATTGCAGTGATGCTGGGCGGGTCCCGGGTACAAATCAATGCCCCGCTTAATCAGGATTACTATCTTGGTCTTGACTATGCGCTGCTCAGTCTCATCGTCTACTCCCTCATCTTTGTCCCCTTGGAAAAGCTCTACGGCAGACTCAAGCAAAGCGTTTTCCGTAAGGGCTGGCAGCTCGATGCAACCTACTTTTTCATCAGCGCTCTCCTTGTACAGCTGACGACGTATCTCACACTCCGGCCAGCATTTGTGCTCTTTTCATGGGCCGAAATCCCCGCGCTCCAAGCTGCCGTCCGCTCTCAACCCGCGATATTGCAATTCGTTGAGATTATGTTCCTCGCGGATATCGTCCAGTACTGGGTTCACCGCGCCTTCCATCAAATACCGTGGCTCTGGAAGTTCCACGCAGTACATCACTCTGCCGAAGTGATGGACTGGATGGCTGGGAACCGCCTACACATCTTTGACCTGGCCATCACCCGGAGCACGATATACATTCCATCCTTCATCATGGGATTTGATACCTACCCTCTCTACGCGTACATCGGGTTTGTGTCGCTCTATTCTGTCTTTATCCACGCAAACCTGAGCTTTGACATGGGCAATTGGCGCTATGTTTTCACCACGCCGCAGTTTCACCACTGGCATCATGGAGCTGATGAAGAAGCGATTGACAAGAACTTTGCAGTGCATTTCCCGGTGCTTGACATGCTCTTTGGAACATTCCTGATGCCCGGGACACGCTGGCCAGACAGTTATGGGGTAAACGGCGAGGCGGTCCCGATGTCGTTTGTCAAACAGTTGACATATCCATTCAAACGGAACAAAAAGGCCTAAGTCGAGCGCGGCGGACATCACAATTTATTGAGCACATATCACTGCACCGCCGAGCATCGCTGATTTCATCAAGTAGTTGCGCGACTTCGCCGCCAGGCAGTTCACAATGGGCCGCGGCTACTTTATTGGCGATTGAATAGGCCTCTTCGCGGATGAGCTTCCGCCAAACCCGGTAACTCTCTCCTGACTCCGGATGGGGGCGACTCCTGTTACCGTCGGGATGTGGCGTGAGTGTGTCAGCCACAACCGGAAACAATGGATACCCGATGCGTCTGAGTATGGCTGGATGGACGACCACCCAATGATAAATGTCAACTGCCTGGACACCGTCGCCAACAATGGGAAAATAGTTACCGTAATTTGGAATCGAAAGTTGTGGGCGTCAGACTTCAAATGCCGTCCGAGGCACAATGGGACTAGGCTGCGCGTGGCGGTATTAATGCCTGTTCCCCTTGGGATAACACCTTAGATACATCAAGAGTCTGGTGCCATACACGGCAATCAGGCGATTCCGGCATGACGGCTGACATCCTCCGATAGGCGTGTGTCTTTGACAATCGCTGTAGGCGCATCGACATGGATGGAAATGACAATGAACAGCCGGTGAATACCCATCGATCCTATAGATAGCTCCTCGGGATCTTTTCAAATGACAAAGTCGTTACTCGTAAACGTGCCTACCCCGCAAGCAGAGAGTTCCGCTGGATACGCATTAGCTTATGGTTCATGCTCGATGCCGGTAGCTTTCGCTGTGCCAGCCGTGGCGCAAGCCGCGCTTCATGTCCCGGTGGGACTAGCAGCTGCTTTCGATCGATTATCAATATTTGTTAGTGCATTGTTGCAATGTTTTGACACTCCGCAAATTTAGTGACATGTGTTATTGTCATAATGGTTTGTACTAATTCACCGTTTCTTTGTTTTTGTAGATAAGGAGGTGGTACTTATGCAGATTTATGCAAAGCGTCGTGGTTTTACGCTCATCGAGCTGCTCGTCGTTATCGCAATCATCGCTATTCTGGCAGCGATTCTGTTTCCCGTTTTCGCACAAGCACGTGACAAGGCACGCAGTGTCAGCTGCCTGTCAAATATGAAGCAGCTTGGTCTCGCTCTGACGATGTATCTTCAGGACTACGATGAACGTGTCCTTCCCAGATACGCAGCATGTCCAAGTACTGGACCTACCAGCAAGAATGACCTTTTATGGACAGGCTTGCTGCAGCCATACATCAAGAATAAAGGTATTTTCGTCTGCTCATCGGCAACGAATACCAACTATGCCGACCAGTGGCGTCAATGGGATGGAACCATTGATGTCAACAACAACCGTGGGCGCGTGTCTGTGGGTTACAACCAAACCATTAGTGGTTGGTACTACGCAACCAATGCATGTGGGGAAATGATACTGCCAACATTGCCGCAGATTGTCGTTCCCGCCAAAAACGTAATGTTCGCTGATTCGGTTTCGGGTGATCTTGGCGGTGGTTTCCGTGGATATCTTTTTGGTAACACCGGACTCAATGTTCCGTACACTGCAACACCTGCGGGAAGCATGGGAGCCCGACATCAGGAAGGTACGAATTTGACCTTCTTCGATGGCCATGCAAAATGGTTCAAAGGCAAATCCTTACTTTGGAATCCCAATGCCACCATCAACTGTCAGGATACATCAATGTGGTTAAACCCATACCTCGACATGAACGAAGCACGTGTCAAGTTCAATGTATCGGACTCGTGTATACCTGATCCGTAGGAGGGAAACCAAATGAACTCAAAGAAACCTACGTTGATGATTGCTGGTGCATTGTTGGTCATCGCAGTCGCCGTTGGATACGTTGCATTTACCAATACTCCAAAGTCGACCTTTGGTGGCGAACCGGAACAAGTCATCATAAGGGCTGCTAATCCGGATGACCCAAAGTACAAGCCTGACCCAAAGTTGGGACTTTCCGGCGGCGGTCAGCGCTAACAGTAATCGAGCCTCTCAAAGTATATTGGGAGGCTCGTGTTTTGTTCCTATAGCGCTCCCACGACTTTATGCGGCACATACAGCTCCTCCAAGTACCGGATGTCATCATCTGACAGTTTGACATCAATTGCACCGATTGCATCATCCACATGTGCACCTGTCGTTGGTCCAACAATCGGTGCCGTCACCTGCGGCTTGGCAAACAGCCAACCCAGTGCCACGTGTGAGCGGGCAATACCCAGCCGCGCTGCTACCTCGCCAACCCGCTCAAGAATGGGACGATCGATGTCTGCAGTCGCGCCATATTTCATCTGCAATATCTGATCCGTGGATGCTCTGGCACTGCTGTCTTCTGTCCATGCCCGCGTCAGTTTGCCACTTGCCATAGGGCTATAGGGAATCACACCTATTCCTGCATCTGTACACAGAGGCAACATTTCACGCTCCTCTTCACGGTAAATCAGATTAAGGTGATTTTGCATCGAAACGAATTTGGCCCAGCCATGTTTTTCACTCACAAACAGTGCCTTCTGGAATTGCCAGGCATACATCGCAGATGCGCCAATGTAGCGCACTTTGCCTGCGCGGACGATGTCATTGAGCGCTTCCATCGTTTCCTCAATAGGGGTTCCATAGTCCCACCGATGAATCTGATAAAGATCTATATAGTCCGTCTGCAATCGTCTAAGACTGTTGTCAACCTCAGCCAGAATTGCCTTTCGGGAGAGACCTCCGCCGTTCGGTCCTTCCTTCATACGACCATGGACTTTGGTGGCGAGGACTACATCATCCCGCTTGGCGAACTTCTTCAGCGCGCTTCCAACGTACTGCTCGCTCGTGCCGAGGGCATATATGTTGGCAGTGTCGAAGAAGTTGATTCCACGTTCGATGGCATGTTTGATGACCGTGTGCGTTTGCTGCTCATCAATCACCCATTTGTGAAGCCAACGCTCAGGATCGCCAAAGCCCATACATCCAACACAAATTCGTGAGACTTCTAGACCAGTTTTGCCAAGCTTTACGTATTGCATACAGTTATTCTACGTGCATTGCCATGCACCGGAGTATGTCAACAACAGACAGGAGGACATTTATTGCCATCACCACATGGTCAATGTAGGCATTAGTCGACATCAATGGTGAGATGTTTGTAGCGACCAGTTGCGCCAAGCTCACCGAATGCAGCCTTGGGCAGCCACTTTACGTGACCATCAAAGTAGAGACAATCAAGCCCGTTATTGTGAACAGTTGGAATCCAGGATAAGTCACCGGGTTGTTCGTAAATGTTTCCCCAGTAGATTTCAGGGTTGCGCAAATTACCCGTCCAAATGGAGGAACTGTCAACCACCATTACAGTTCCTGAGTGATCCTCAACCATGGCATCGTTTACGCGAACACTTGATGTCGTCGGGAAAGCCCCTTTACCTTCGTGAGAGTATGCTTCGAGACAGGAGTAACCGCCTTCAAAGCAGTAATCGCCAGTAGGTTGCATTGGAGCTGTAAATCGACCATCGGCGAATGATCGTCTCGATGGTGCTTGCGGACAGACAAACACACCAAGCGTTTTTACATATGGCAGGATGCAAACCCGCCAAGTGTACGATTTGTCACAGCAGTCCAGGCAGTTTGGATCCATATCTGGACTCGATTCAGGCTGCAGCTCATCGTGGTCGCTACGATACATCAATATCGCATTACCAAGTTGCCGCATGTTTGACACACAAGCCGCCTGACGTGCCTTCGCCCTTGCCTGTGAAAAAACTGGAAAGAGGATTGCAGCCAGAATTGCGATGATTGCGATCACCACCAACAGTTCAATAAGTGTAAATGCACGTGTCACGTTGATTCTCCTTTGGATTAGTATCGTTGCAAAGGTGGACTGTTCTATAGGACATATTAATGCGCGAAACGACAGCGAACTACGTTTGTTCTTTGTGGAGTGCGACCGCACGGCGTGCGGCTTTCACGGCTGCGACGGTCGAATCTGATTCCGTACCACGCTCCCAATCACGAAGCGCTCCGATATTATCTTCAACTTTGTGGAAAATCGCTGCAATGCGCTCCATTGCATCCGGGTCAGCGATTGTGTAGTTCCAGCCAATAAGGAGATCGCGCGCTATCTTATGCTCTGTTCCGGGACGCTCGATGCCTCGATAGTCCGCACCATGGTCACGCAGTATTCGTTGCCACCAAACTTCCGGGCCATCGTATTCCTGCCACAGCAGGCGCTTCCAACGGTAAATCGGCGTTGGGACATACGGACCAATTTCAAGCCCCTCGGCATTCAATGCCTTGCAATAGGTGTCGCGGGAAATGCCTGCGTCTTCCAGGTTGAAATTCAGATTAACAATATGGAAGGATGGCTCGACGCCCGGCGCATATTCCGGGAGACGGGCCAGTGTGATATCCGATAGTAGTGGTCGTAGAAGATCAACATTTGCACGACGTCCTGCGATCTCCCGGTCGAGCTTGTCAAGCTGACTCGGGAACAGTGTTGCGATTACGGGTGACAGACGAAATGTCACAACGAGCGAGTCGACATATTGCTCATACTTTTTCGGGAAATCCGGTTCTCCCGCCCGTCCGTAGTGCTGACAGGTCATCGCAGCCCGCCAGAAAACATCTTCATCCGCTGTTGTCATGTATCCTGCTTCAGCCAGACCTAACAGCTTCCAGCCCATACAAGAGAATGCGGATACATCGGAGAAGTTACCAACCACCGTGCCATTAATCCTGGCACCATGCGCCTGAGAGCCATCCTCAATCACCTTCAAGGCATGCTTGTTTGCAATCGCATTTATTGCTGCCATGTCTGCTGGTTGACCGTAGAGGTGCACTACCATGATGGCCTTGGTTCGTGGCGTGATGACGGCCTCGATGGAAGCAGGATCCATGTTTCCGGTTATTGGATCAATGTCCGTAAACATCGGAATGCATCCACATGCAAGGATAGGGGAGACAGTGCCTCCCCATGTGTACGGCGGACAAATGATTTCATCCCCCGGGCCAAATCCCAGTCCCATCAGCGCTGCTTGAATAGCTGCTGTTCCAGACCCCAACGCAAGCGCATGGCGTCCACCGTGATAGTTTGAAATCGCCGCTTCAGCATTGACAATGCTACTGTGTGTGCGACCAAGACCAACGGTTTCACCAATCTCCAACAAGTGTGTCGCAGAGTGAATGGCTTCTGGAGTGAAGTTAGGATGTTGAGGAGCGGATTTTATCCCAATCGGGTTTCCGCCCAACAGTGCAAGTTGATCGGACATGAACTACCTCCGTGCTACTTGGATTCTACACGTTATATTCGTAGTGCCAGACCTTCCGTCACTCTACGCAGTCCCGGCGAAACATCGTAGCGGTCTACGTGCACATTGAGTATATGGATGCCACCACACTTAAGTGCAGTATCAAGCGCAGCTGCAAGCTCCGTTTCTGTGCGGATAACCCAGCCTGTCCCGCCTCCTATGACATCCACGATTCGTTCGTAATTCCACATCGGGAGGTCATTAAAGTCTCCCTCAAGCAGGTAGCGCTCTGTTGTGTAGCCATCGTTGTTCAGGACTACCACAATCGCAGACTTTTTGTACCGTACGAGTGTGCTGAGCTCGGTGCATGACATTTGAAAAGCGCCATCTCCGACGAGGACTACTGGTAGGACATCCGGCCGTGCAAATGCGACCCCAACCGCCCCGGGAATGGCTGATCCCATACTTGTGTAATAGGCGGGCGACAAAAATGCATAACTTGAGCGGATATGCAAGTCACTTGCACCAAACATCACATCACCGACATCCGCAATTACAGCAAGCTTGGCTGAAAGATGATGGTTGATTGCAGAGAGAAGACCAGCCGTCGTGATGTTTGCGCCACTCTCCGGGTTCCATATTGGAAGGGGGAATCCCGTTGGGACTTTAGGTTCCGGGCGCGGCGTGCCGGGAATCTGGAAGAGAGCCTCGCAGAAGTCCTGAAAGCGTATCGCTGGGTAGGAGTGTGAGCGGACACGAATCTGGTCGATGGTGGCCTCGATAACCTGTGGCTTTTTGAACTTTGCAGGCTGGAAGTTAAGGGCCATATCTGTACGGATGTCACCGAGAATCAGAAGGCAGTCGGAACCCTCGACGAGCTTAATGGTTGCATCATTGGATGCCGTACCACCGTAAATGCCTGCAAACAGAGGGTGGTCTTCGTTGATGAGGGATTTGCTGTGGAGGGCAAGGGCAATGGGGATGCGGTGCGCTTCAGCGAACTGAATAAGCTTTTCGGAGAGTCCACAACGTGCGGTCTCGACGCCAGCAAGGATTACCGGACGCTGGCTGAATGCGAGCCACGCTGAGATTTCCGAAATACATGCTGCAAGGTCTTCCTTGTCGGTTAGGTTGTCCGGAGCAGGTGCAGCTGCGGAAAAAGCTGCATCCGGGATTTCCATCTTGACGACATCCCGTGGAACCTCGATATAAATCGGCCTGAGGTTTTCGCGCATTGCACGAAATGCTGCATCAATGAGACGTGGTGCCGTGGCTGGGTCATCGATGGCTATATTGGCACACGTGATTTCTGCGAAGAGCTTTTGCTGGCTGTCGAAGGCGTTGACCATATGGTGTAGGAGAATGCCATCGTGACGCTCGGAGAGTCCGGGGGCACCTGAAATCACGACCATCGGTGAGCGCTCTGCAAAGGCGCATTGAACTGCATTAATGACTTTGCTTGCGCCGACCGAGTAGGTCACAAGAAGACATCCGGTGCCTGCGACACGCCCATAAGCATCGGCAGCAAATCCAGAGTGGTTTTCATCAGTGTTGTTGATGACATCGATGCGCGGGTCATCCCAGCATTCGCGATAGAGGTCGAGGACATAGTCGCCCGGGATTCCGAAAATGTGTCCGATACCTTCACCCACCAGGCGATTGCGAAGAAACTCTCCAACGGTCATTGGTATTCTCCAAACGCGTTACGCACGTCCGGAAATGCAATCCGTACGGCGTACGCTATCAAAGTGTACCCAGTACACTTTGGAATCTGTGCCTGCTGTGGTGTTCCAAGATTGTTTGGATTGATAACCTAATCTTGGATAGGGCGAATGTGTAGTTGGTCTGATTTAGGTGATGCCGTTCATTGAAACAAATCGTCTGTGTAGGGGCGTATCGCTGTGCCTGCCCGCTATTCTCGATACGGTCTTGTTGATGTTGATGTTGATGTTGATGTTGATGTTGATGTTGATGTTGATGTAATTGCTGATGCCGATGCTGCGCTCGCCGGGTGGATGCATCGCGTTTGTGCCGAGCTCGCCGGATGTTACGAAAATCCCGCGTCGTGCTGGGTTCGGCTTGGCTGGTTTGTCGCGTGATGCTGCCGTGTGGGTCGACCATCCCCGATGGTCACGGTTGGTGGGTTATTGACGGTTTGTTGGTTTTGACCATCGGTGACGGTGCCCGCCCTGATAGACGCCGAATGCCCACTTGCTTGCACCCGCCCGGCAGCTGAAGTGTCCGGCTCCCGGCACACCCGCTCCACATTCCACCCGGCATCGCGCCGTCGCGCTAGGTTATGTCGGTTGTGATGGATGATGAGTAAGGTTCCTATGCGACCGTTTATCGAAGCACGTCCTCCGCCTAGGGGCGGATCGCCGCGTCCGCCCGTACGTTTCTATTTGGTTTGGTTGGTGTTGATGCTACTGAGTCACTGTGCCCGGCATCTCCTCGAGACACCAGTTCTGAGGAAACCAATCAGATCAACCAGCAATCCCCTTGCGTGAGAAAGTTAACACTACGTAAATTATTTAATCTGCCATTTAGGTGATGTTGGTGAGAATTGCCCGGTGATAGTGTTCGACTAAGACCTTTTGGCCACTGTATCGGGGTGTCCCACCCGGTTCGAATCGCTTGAGCTTGTGTACTTGGCGCAGCGTGCATGAAGGGCCTATCTGACTAAATGTTAGTCACTACCGGAGGCGGATAGAGTGGGAACATCACGAAGAGCAACAGCTCAAAAGCAGTCGACTCCAGCACAATTCAAGAATCGTGCATTCTTTCAGCCGCATCAAACATTTCTCCTTGCGGTTATTCCCGCCATCGTAGGGTTGCTCA
>CAZSGJ010000076.1:0-12920 GCA_964606305.1 uncultured Armatimonadia bacterium | reverse complement strand
AACCCAGGCTCTGCAGTCCCTGAACCGGGCGAATATGTCAGCATGGCTATCCTCGGGATTGGCCTCTGCGGAATGTTGGTTCGCAGCCGACGTAACAAGAAGTCCTGATCCAGCTGTTTAGCAAGATCAGGAATGCGTTAACCTCCCGTGACCTTGTCTCTCAGGTCCGGGAGGTTTTCACTTTAAGGAGAACTTTCCGGATACACATTCCCTGAATCATTAAGAACATCCCGAATAAATCCAACCCGATGCCTGCTATGCTGGAAAGCATGGACCGTCGTCAACTTCTCTCTGATGCCATCAAATTAGGAGGCTCCGCAGCCTTTGCAGGGATTGTCTCCCGTGGACTTCTCGCAGACACAACACGCGATAACGCCTTCGGCTACGGTGAGCTCTACCCAACAACATCACTGAACACCGGCGAAACCATCCTAAAGCTGCCAAAAGACTTTCAATACACGGTCTTTGGCCGCAAAGGCACCGTGATGTCCGATGGCAACATCACCCCAACACAGCACGATGGAATGGCAGCGTTCGCATCCATGGATGGCGACATTCGCCTTGTTCGCAATCATGAAGTCACCGGAGACCATGTCTCGGAATGTAAGTGCATCGTTGATCCAAAGAATCCCTATGCCTATGACCATTCCGCGCCAGCCGGCTGCGTAACACTTGTCGTCGATCCGCAGACACGCCTGCTGAAGCGCGATTTTGTCAGCCTTGCGGGAACGCACACCAACTGCGCGGGTGGCGCAACGCCTTGGGGCAGCTGGTTGTCATGCGAAGAGACGGTCTTTGGAGCCCTGATCGGCAAATCCATAGATGGCCCGTTTGGAGGCTTTGCCAAAGAGCATGGCTATGTATTTGAAGTCCCAAGCCAGTTTGATATCGCCGTCAAACCCGTCCCGCTAAAGGCTCTCGGACGCTTTGTCCACGAAGCCATCGCCATCGACCCACGCACTGGTATTCTCTACCTTACCGAGGATCGAAAGACCGCTGGTTTCTATCGCTTCATCCCAAACAACCGCCGCCGTCTTCAGGAAGGTGGACAGCTTGAAATGCTGATGATTGATACCAAACCAGGCTTCGACACCCGTAAGGGGCAACGGGTAGGGGAAGCCCTCGCGTGTAAGTGGGTTTCCATCGATGATCCGGATCCAGCCGCCGCAGCATCCAATGACCTTGCCGTGTACGAGAGCGGTAAGGCAAAAGGCGCAGCGACATTTGGCCGCCTGGAAGGGGCATGGTTTGGGAATGGATCTGTCTATATGTCCGCTACCACCGGCGGGGATGCCGGATTCGGACAGGTCTGGCGTTACATTCCATCTGAAACGGGAGGCACACTTGTCCTTCTCTTCGAATCCCGAGACAAAAAAGTCCTCTGGTCGCCCGATAACCTGACCGTTAGCCGCCGTGGAGGTATCGCTGTCTGTGAGGATACCTACGGTGGTAACTGTCACCTTCGTGGCTTGACTCCGGATGGGCGAATCTTCGACTTCGCAAAAAACATCTATCCTGGTCAGGAAGAGTCGGAGTTTGCAGGTGTGTGCTATTCACCGGATGGCCAGACGATGTTTGTCAATCTCCAAATGCCAGGGGTGACTTGCGCTATCTGGGGTCCGTGGGAGCGCGGGGTACTCTAGGACTCTGGAAGCGCATAAACGTCCAATACCCCGAAGGTGTTCGTATCGATCAGGTGCAATACCAACGTTGTGTACAATACCGACAGCACCAGCGGCTAGGGATTAAAAAGAACAGCTTCTTGCTTGCCGTAAAAATGTAAACAATCCCAATAAAGAGCACCGCGATTCCAATGAATTGTGGTGAGCATGCTTTCACATTGGTTTTTGGATACCAAAACAACTGCGTGAACACTGCATTCCACAACTTCATCACGCAGTAAATCGTGCCTTAGGCATAAACGCATCGGGTGACATGGCATAGAATCGAAGCCATGGACAATGACGTCTCTCTCCCGTACGGAAACAAGCCAAAGCCCGTCCTGTTTCCACATTTCCCTTCAACACTGCATGCCGTCATCTGGCGAAACTGGGATATTGTTGACCACAAACGTGTCGCCGCCACACTGCAAATGACATCCCGTGATGTTAGTGCTATCGGATATGCGATGGGCCTCCCCGCGCCGCTACGCCTAACAAACCTGCAACGCAAACGCATCGCCCTCACCATCATCCGGCGTAACTGGCACCTCCTTCCGTACAATCAACTCCTGCAGCTCCTTGAATGGACACCCGCTGAGCTGGACTTCACGCTCAGGGAAGATGACTTTCTCTACGTCAAACTTGGCAACCATAAACCGGATTGCCCTCCGGTTGTTTACAAACCACAGACTCACTCTGACCTGGAACAGTGCAAACCTCTCCGGGCTGCAATAAACGCCGCATTCCCGGATGGACTTCCTGAAAGTCCACAGCCTCTCTTTCACTTTGTGGATGAGCTCTCGCACCGACGGACGACAATCCCGAAATCAAAACCGACGACATTCTCTCCTCGCTATTGCTATTCGTACTTTGCACTCTACGGCGACCCTCTCTTGACGCCTGAACTCGATCCGTACCCTGCCGGATACACCGCGGAACTCGCTCGCACCGGCGTGGATGGTGTCTGGCTTCAAGCGGTCCTGCAAAAGCTCGCACCGTTTCCATTTGAGCCGTCCCGTGCTGACAAACATGAGGCGCGCCTCAAAAGTCTGAACACACTGACAAAACGTCTGGCAAAACAAGGGATAAAGCTTTGGCTGTATCTCAACGAACCGCGCGCAATGCCCAATGCATTCTTCTCTCAACATCCCGACCTCAAAGGTGTTACGGAGGGGGACTGGACCACACTCTGTACATCAACACCTGCGGTGCGTGAGTGGCTGACAGCTTCCATCAAAACCATTTGTGCAGCCGCACCTGACCTCGGGGGCTTCTTCACAATCTCAGGGTCAGAAAACCTGACGCACTGCTGGTCACACGGACAAGGAGCATCCTGCCCAAGGTGCGCCAAGATTGGGATGCCAAAAGTCGTTGCCGATCTTCATACGGCGATTCAGGATGGCATTGATGCTGCCGGACACGGGCAACGTCTGATTGCGTGGGACTGGGGCTGGCCGGATGCGGGTGTCAAACAAACCATCGAAAGCCTCCCCAAGGAAATCGCGGTCATGTCCGTCTCAGAATGGGATACGCCAATCAGGCGCGGCGGTATCGACAGTACAATCGGCGAGTACAGCGTTACCATTACCAAACCCGGTCCTAGGGCGACCCGCCACTGGTCAATTGCAACCGCATCCGGCCACAAAAGCATCGCCAAAATGCAGGCAGCCACCAGCTGGGAAATGTCCGCTGTTCCGTACATCCCTTGTGTCCGCCTTGCTGCAGAACACGCTGCTGCCGTCAGGAATGCCGGCGTGTCAGGAATGATGCTTGGTTGGACGCTGGGAGGCTATCCCAGTCCAAATCTTGCTGTTATCGGAGAAATCGGTGGCGGTGCATCCCCGCGGGTTGCGATGGCCACCGTTGCAGAGAAGCGCAATGGCCGTGCATTTCGCGATGTCACGCTGGCACTCTGGGATGCGGTGTCCGATGCGATGCAGGAGTTTCCGTTTCATATCTCCACCGTCTACCAGGCGCCCCTCCAACAGAGCATTTCAAACCCACTCTGGCTGAAGCCGACCGGCTACCGTTCAACAATGGTCGGTTTCGGCTACGATGACATCGATGGCTGGAGAGCCGTCTATCCGCCGGATGTGTTTGCTGACCAGCTGACGCGCGTGGCGAATGGCATCCGTAATGCGGTTGATAAGTGCCGGTCACTTCCAAATCTAAGCGAGGGCTTGCGTCAGGACATTCGCTACGCGGATGCGGTCGCGCTAGCTTACGGTTCCGTTGCCGATCAGACCCGTTTTTACACCCTACGAAAGGCCGGAAAGCTCACATCCCGCGAAGCCAGCCACCTCCTCGAAAACGAACGGACCCGTGCTATACAGATGCTGATGCTTCAGGCAGAGGATGCCTGCATCGGTTTTGAAGCATCCAATCAGTATTACTTCCTCAGGACAGACCTCTTGGAGAAAGTCATCAACATCGGACATATTCAAACTGAAATCGCGATGTTAGCCTCGGGTTAGACCACGGCGTATCGCGTGCTCCAGCCCGACTTTCGCGACCGGATGACTGACCAGATCCTGCGCGTTATACGCCACAACATATTTGCAACCTCCATGTTTGAGGGTCGCCTCAAGGTCATCCGCCCAGCGCTCACCGGATATCGCAAATGACATCCACTCGGCGCAACACCAGCGTTCATCGGTGTGTCGCTTGAGAACATCGGTGAGGTCACCCGCATCCGCGGGGCGGAGGTTATACAAACTCCAACCAGGCATCGCCCCACGAACACGGGCCACATCATGACTCACATGAAGCGCGTACGGAGCAAACTGTCCACCCGCGTGCGTTGCTATTTGGTCTTCCTCTGTGCCGCAGCGCTTCGCCGTATCGACCATCCACTGGAGGTAATCACGGACAATCCACTCAACATCTGGCTTCGTCATGTGCTTTGGCAGGCGCTTTCCTGCGGCGCTTAGCGCCGCCCAGCCGAGAGGGGACAGACCACCAAAGAGTCCTTTTGCCGGAACAAGTCCAGTGGTTGGGTCAGATTTTGATGATGCACTGGATAAATCGGAATACTGCGGGTAAACGAACGCGTTGACTCCGAGGGATGCCTCCCAGCCCAGCTTTATCCCGGGAGTCAGGACATCGGGACCGTATGGCCTGGTTTTCAGCCACTTTGCCCAAGGTTTGATCACAGCGGTCAGGGCTGTATTTCCTGCTTCCCGGAATGCCTTCGATCGGAGGTTTGGAGGTGGCGCAACTCGGATCTGTGAACCCCAGTTTCGCCATGCAATGCTGGTTGCGTGTTTTGAACCAGGACCTGTCCACTCGACATTGTCACGGTTGGCTGGATTGTAACCTGGTCGCTCTGGTGCAAACCAGTTCCACAGGTCACTGCGGTATTCCCACCAGTTTTGGAGATCGAATGCCGGGATGACATGGATGCCGGATTTTTCCGCAGCGTTTCGAAGTGCATTGGTAGCATCCACAATCGCCGGAAGCGGACCGTTGAGTAGGGAAAACGCGAAGGAGAGTCCGATGGTTTCCGGGGAGCCTCCCAGCTTTGTGAGCCATTGTTCGAGGTAGGAGGTGGTGAATTGTCCGGCATTGTGCTGATCAAAATCCGGACCCGGTGCGATATTGGCATAAAAGCGTGGCGGCGGTTTAGGCAAGCTATTTTGTCCTGAGTGCGTCTGCGATGCCCGCAGCTATTTGGGATGCGAGCAGCTGGTTTCCCTTCGCATTTGGATGAACCCCATCGTAGGTCAGGATGTCCTGTGTGCTGCTGGCAAGGGTGGCATCGGGGCGTAGGGACGCGTTGGTATTCATCCACCACGCCTGTGCCGCCGCACGGACATCTACGAGAGTGCATCCCGAGTCCTTTGCAACATCCCGGATGATGGCGCAGTAGGCATCTATTTTTGCATCATCAGGGTTTGCACCGTCTGGAAGTTCTCCCCGTCCAAGCATCGTGCAAAGAACCAACCGGACGTGCTGCGCTTTTGCAGTGGATGCCAGCGTCTCAAGATCCGTCCGGAAGTCTGCTTCGCTCGTCTTTCGCCACCAGACATCGTTAATGCCAATCATCACGACCGCGATACGCACGTTGTCATCTTGGAGTAGCGTGGCGAACGGCTTTTGTGGGCTGCTGCCTGGAAAGGCCGCATCTGGACTCCCGGTAACAATCTGGCGGACTCCGCCACCGTTAATGCCCCGGTTGATGAGCTTGATTCCCCGGCGCTGTGTGGTGTTATCCGTTCCTAGGGCACGCTCGATTTCAGCGATATAGCCTCCCAGCCAGGTGAGTGAGTCTCCGAAGAAGGCAATGGTAGTGCCCACCGGAAGTGGAGAATTTTCACCCGTGATGCGATCGAGGCCCCTGATGTTATAGAGACGTTCGCGTGCGGCGTAGGCTTGTTCCGTCAGTGGGAAGGCGGTTTTAGTTGGTTCGATGCGTGCACCTGGCGTGATGACTCCGGGTGTTGAGAAAGATGCGCGGTACAGACCACGGGGGAGGCCGGCGGGGTTAAGGAAGCCAATTCTTCCCAATATCGCGCTATCAGGCGGGTTATTGATGGCAAATTTGGATTTCCGTGGATTGTAGTTGCTGATGGTCAGTGTTGCGCCTGTATCGATAGCCAATGGGGAATTTGATACCAACTGTAGCGTGCTGCTACCGGAAAAGTCGATGGTGGCATGATTGCGAATGTGGATGCCGGCAACCGTTTCTGTAACGCCATTTAGCACTAATCCTGTATCTTTTGGGCCAGTAAACGTCACGGTCCGGTCATCCGGCAGCGATTCGATTGCATGGAGTCTGACAACTGCACGATCCCGACCGCCGATGACCAGAGGACCCATGAAGGCATTTTGATAATCCGGGAACTCTATGTCGAGTACGCCCTTGGATAAGGTAAATGTCCCGGAAAATGGGTTTGCTAGTAATCCCATCAGGATGCTCGGTGCTACCTGTGGGACCCCTCCTGAACGCCATTCAAATGTGCCGCTCCCGCTGATGCGACCGCTTAGAATGGTCTCATTACCGCCGCCGGTGTCGACCACAAACGGATGCTTGTCCAAATAAATGTCAGCCGAAAGGCGTGCCGTTCGCCAGCCAAATGTTGTCGGGCCGGTTAGGCGAAATGCACCGACATCACTGAACATCTCTCTCGGATTCTCCATGATGCCATGGACTGGAATCGGCTGCTGCGGAACGGATGCACTTAGCATTGCGACCATCGACAACATCGGAAGAACAAAAAGGGGCATGTGCCCCTTGTATCATTTCAGTCCGCTGAGTGCGATGCGTTAGCGTAGAGTGATGGCAACCACTGCGATTAGCAAGAGTGCACCGCCCGCGACAACGACAAGGCCAGCTGTTCTGATTCGCTTGAGGAAGAACAGCAAGCCCAGTCCGCTTAGCGAGATGATTGTAAGTAGTATTGCAGCTGCATCGATCAGCACACCCCATAGCTTGCCGGAATGCCGACCTTTATGGAGGTCATTCATGACCGCAAGCCTGCCTTCTTCGACGATGGTCATGTTGTACTGACCGGTTTTGACATCAATGAACGCATCTGCAGCGTACCCGGGGGCCTTAAACATGACTGTGCATTCACGGTCATCAATGCGGATTTCATCCACGTGGCCACGCAGAGAGTAATCCTCCCTGAGTTTTTCCGCAATGTTCAGCTTGTCAGGTGCGGCTGGAGCCAGCCAGCTGACATTTACATTCCCGGTTACCTGACGTTCGACGACACCGCCGTTCGACCACTCTGCATGGTTGAGGGTAAGTCCTGTTATGCTGAAGAACAGCACAATCAACAGCGTGACGAGCGAAATATACGTGTGCAGCCAGCGAATCGCTGAGTGGATTCGCAGATTGAGTGGCCGTGGGGCTTTGTTAGCGCTTTTTACGGAGTTCAAAGGTTGCACTCTTGATTTCTGTATTGCCGGGAAGATCAACTTTTACAGGTTTGGTGGTCAATTCCATGTCCTTGCGCATTAGTTGGTAGGTTCCATGCTCACGTGCGACTTCGAGACTGACAGAATATGTTCCCTGGTCTACGACTTTGCCCGCATCGTTTTTGCCATCCCAAATGACCGAGTAAACACCTGGCTGTCGCGTAGGACCGGACATTGTGGATGCCAGATCTCCACCTTCACGGTTCATCCGGTCGACCTCGCCCCGGTACCAGTTCCTAAGGTCGCGGAGCCAGCGTGCTCCGCGTCCGCGCTGATACCAAAGCTCAACGGTGCGTACCGGCTTACCCTTGGGGTCTTCAATAAACACGGCGACATAGGGACGTCGATATCTGCCATTACCAGGGTTTATCACTTCGAACGTTATTGCCAGCTCGAGGGAGGTATCCCACTTTTTGGATGTCTGAAACCACATTTGCTTTTTTCCTATGAGGCATACTTCGCCTGTTGCTCCAGCTTGGACCAACCGGACGATCTGAATTGGAGTCCATCCCGATCCATCAGCATCACTTCGACTTCAGGTGCGGATGCGATGAGGTCGAGGCTTTCCTGAAGCGTCAATACTGAGCATGCTGTTGAGAGTACATCTGCCAGTAGCGCGGTAGGCGCCACAACACTGACCAGCGGAGTGTGTGCTACGGATTTTGAGGATCTTGGGTCAAAGATGTGCAGTCCACGACGAGCGGTGCCGCTTGTTGCGATGGCCTGATTACAGAGCCCGATGACAGTCAGTGGGGACGCGCCGTCATCAGAGCTCTGTGCGCCAGCTCTCACCGGCTTGCGTCCACGGACGCATAGATCTCCACCGATGTTCACGACGATTTGTGTGATTTCCGGGTAGCGGGATTCCACTGCGCGTGCAACATCATCGACAATGGCACCTTTTGCTATGGCATTGAGCGTAAAGGCGGGCACATCGAGACGGCGATAAGTGTCATCTGAGAGCTTCTCCCAGCAGGCATGAGGATGCGTAACACCTGGAGCAAATGCGCCTCCCGTTTTGACACGCCAATGCTCGGCGGAGTCAAGAACGGTGCAGAGGATTGCCGGCAGCTGTTGCGTTCCCTGCCATTGCATAAGCGTGCTCTCGCAGCTGTAACTGCTGAAAACGGATTCGAGTCGTGCAATATGTTCGAGCGCGAAGAAACAGGCAGCTTCGGCAACGTGTGCATCCAAAGTGTCAAATCGAAACGATGCACTTGTCCCCAAAACGCCCTCGTAGTGAAACTGGTAAGGGGTTTCAACCTGGCGTCGAAGCGCTTTGAGAATGTTCATCGTGCGTAGTCATGATTGCACGTGAACATGAATGGAAAATGAAGCCACGATGCACTTTCGGACTTGACTGCTAATTCTGAGGGATGTTACGGGTTATCCGGCATACCCAACGCTTCGATTCGTGTGGGGCTGGCAATGTCTGACAAACCCTTTGACGTGCGATTAGTTCAGTCCTGGCTTTTGCCAAACCCTGACGTAGTCAACAATCATCGCATCCGGCAAAACAGAGCGGACCATATCCTGCGGATTGTTTGGGTATTCCATGCTTAGGATCATGTACTCCTTGATTTTGGAGATGCCCTGTGTAACTTCGTAAAACTTCATTCCATCCACATAAAAGATGTACTTCTCTGGCGTCCACTCGAGACCATAGGTGTGGAACCCTGTTCCAAGACCCTTGAGGGTTGATTGCATCCCGCGGGTGCTCTTCTGATTGGGTCCATAGGCCCAATGAACATTGTGAGAGACAATATCCGGACCAAGCTTGCGGAAGCATTCCATCACATCGATTTCTGCTCCGTAGACCGCAGGGTCCTCACCCGCTGAAATCTGATTTGACTGAAGCCAAAAGGCTCCCCATTGTCCCCAGGACTTCTGTACCTGTGCACGACATTCGTAGTAGCCATAGCGGGACATGAATGTCTGTTGTGTACCGATTGCGCTTCCAAGCATCCGGCCATTCGCATCGCGCTTTGCCCATAGGTATACGTACCCATCTTTCACTTCAACGGCATCTTCACTGACATAGGCCAGTGCACGTGCGCCAAGTCCCCTGTGACGCCACTTTGTGGGATCGAGCTTCGTCCCGTTGAACTCATCCTCCCAGACCAAGCGGTAGCCGAGTTTCTCCGGTTGGATGACATCCCGGCTGATCGGACCCTGCGCGGGGCGCTGGGCGTTTGCAACGATGCAACCTAACGAGATCAAGGACAGTGCTGAGATGCGAAGGATGGTACGTAAGTGCATATGCATTGTTACACCCAATGGTTAGAATATTCCTTTAGGTCTGGCTTGTTGGCAGCGGAATGTGTGGATGTTTACCGCGCTTACATGTCCGGGATAGCAGGAATCATGGTGTCACAGAGGGAACCGCTACAGCTGATATCGCCGTTCGATAGGAACAAAGCGCAATGAAGTCAATGTCAATGAACAAAGAGTACTATGCATCCGGTACACAACGTAGTCTTGTTGCCGGTGCTGCGATGCGGGTCACAACGCCCAACCCTCTCTTGCCTGTCTCCGGTGGGCTTGGACCTAGCGCACCTGTAAAAACTAAGCGTGGCGAGATTGGTGTACGTGTCCTTTATCTGATGCAAGGCAATACCCCATTGGCATTCGTGGGGATTGATGCGTTGGGCTTCCCTGCAGTCCTCGGAGACCGCATCCGTGCAAAAGTCACACGTATTCCTGGCGACAACATTTTGATCGGTGCAACCCACACGCACTCAGCTCCTGATTACTATGCATTTCCAGATGGCAAAGGTGGTCACTCCGGCGACCTCAAATGGCTGGATAAAGTTTGCGAGCTGGCAGCAGCGGCGATCAATGAGGCCATTGACAAAGCAAAGCCCGCTGTGCTGAAAGTACATCATGACGATGCTCAGGGGCGTATCGCATACAACTACTATGCACCGGACTTATACGACCGCAGGATGGCAGTTTTGCAGGCAGTTGGTTTGGATGGCAAAGCCATTGGAACGCTGGTGAATTATGCGATCCACCCGGAAGTCCTTGGTAACAGTGTTGGAATCCTGAGTGCTGATTGTATTGGACCTATGTACGATGCAATTGAGGCAGCTGCCGGAGGCGTGGCCCTGTTTATGAACAGTGCCCAGGGTGGGATGGTCACTGCCGATAACCGCTTGCTGGATAAGCCAAAGGATCCGGTGCGGGGCTATTGGGAGGATGCAAGGACTTGGCAGGAGTGTCTGCGTATCGGAAAGCTGATGGCATCCGAGGCATTGCGGATTATCGCCAAGGCTAAGCCTCAGGAATCTCCAAAGCTGTTTATCAAGACGGAGAGGGTTGTTTTTCCAGTCGATTCAGCACTTCTCTGGGCAGTGGTACAAGCAAGCCCATTGAAGTACCCGACGCTCCCCGGGAAGAAGATTTCGACACGTGTGAGTGTTGTCAATGTTGGAGATGCCCAGCTTGTCACTGCGCCTGGCGAGGCACTGCCAAATATCGGGATGTACATCAAGCGCAAAATGAAAGGCAAGACAAATATGGTCTTTGGGCTGACTCAGGATGCCTTCGGCTACATTTTGACGAGTGTTGACTTTGAGAGCTTCCGGCGCTACGACTATGTTTCCGAAACATCCCTTGGTGAAAACACCGGTGACATCCTGATTGCAGCGTGGCGGCGCCTGATTGAAAGTGCTCCGTTACCAACAAAGTAATGCGTGCGGTGAGCAAGCGCCCACGGGAATCGGGGGGGCATTTTCCGGATAGGAGCCCGGTCGCGGTTTGATGTGGCGCGGAACGACAAAAAGGATCAGTCTGACATCAACGAGTGCGGTGGATTCTGAAAGCGGTGATTTTTTGTTGGATGCGGAAAATCGAGCATCGGGTATGCGATGTTGATGGCGCGTTTCTGGTATGTGTAGTTTGACAGGAGCATTGCACGATGAAGTCAAAGCTTGCAGTTCTAATCGCAGGGACATTACCTATCGGGTGGGCGGCGATGAGTGCCGCTCCGCCATCGCCGAAGCGCCTCCCGGTACCCGCACCGCCCATTTCCGTCGTTCCGCTTCTCAAAGAAAGCTGTGTCCCATGTCATAACGCTTCAGATGCCAAAGGCGGGCTTGACATCTCATCGCTAAAGCAGGATTTCACCAATCCGGATAACTATGCCACATGGGTTCGCATCCATGACCGGACACAAAATGGGGAAATGCCACCAAAGGGCACCCTGAAGGTCGTTCCAGCGCAGCGTGCAAAGCTGGTCTCCGGAGTTGCTGCATCATTAACGGCATTCGACAACTTGCGTACACGAACGCAGGGGCGGTCTGCCTGGCGCCGGATGAACCGTGATGAATACGAGAACACCGTACGGGACATCCTGGGAGCACCGTGGCTCCAGATTAAAGAAATGCTCCCTGAAGATGGTGTACGTAACCGCTTCAATAAAGTGGGCGAGGCGCTGGATGTTTCCCATGTCCAAATGTCCAGATATCTGGCCGCGGCTGAGTATGCCCTGCGGGAAACCATGGTTCCCCGTGCGGAGGCACCAAAATCAACGACACGAAAGTTCTATGCACGGGAACAGGGGTCGTTCCTAGGACCGATGGACATCGGACAGTTCAACGGTGCATTTGAACGCGCTACATGGCCGATGCTGGGTATCACGCCAGACCGGGCAGCACAGGAGGGCAAAGCCCCGATGACGGTGGGGGATAAAGATCCGGTCCGCCGTGCCGAGGAAGCCGTCGCTTATGTATGCAGCGCCTATGAACCGATTGAGCCTAAATTTGACCGATTTCATGCGCCGCAAGCTGGCAAATATCGGCTGAAGTTCAGCGGATATTCCTATTGGACGCTCCCAGAGAGCGAACGCTTATGGTTTCGGCCGCACCGGGATAAGGCTGCACTTGGTCGTACGATCGAACCGATCACCGTCTACGCCGAGGCATACCCAAGGCAGCTTCGGCGACTTGGCACCTTTGACCTCGTTCCGGAAATGAGCTCTAAAGATAACCATCCGGTTGAGATGGAAGTCTGGTTACGCAAAGGTGAGACGATTCGACCCGATCCAGCGCGATTTTTCAGGTCAAGACCGCCCTGCATTGAACGCCTTCGCGATAACAAACTGGAAATCATCGGCTGGCGAAATCCACACGCAACCAAAGAGGGGCAGCCGGCAGTTGCATTCCGCTGGATGGAAGTGGAAGGACCCATTGTTGACAGTTTTCCGACAGCCGGACATCAGCTGTTGTTTGGAAAGCTCCCGATGCGGATGCTGGATGGAAAAGTCGATGTTACGCCGTTCGATACGGAAAAGGACAGTCAGTTTCTGATCCGCCAGTTCATGCGCAGAGCTTGGCG
>CAZSGJ010000075.1:0-12992 GCA_964606305.1 uncultured Armatimonadia bacterium | reverse complement strand
TCGGCACACATGCGATGCATCCACCCGGCGAGCGGAGGATTAACATCAATAAATCCCATTTCCATGCCGAAACGCACGGGAGGGCACAGCGGCCCTCCCCTACGCGGAGGATTTGTTGGATTGTAGGTAACGGCAAATTCGAAATCAGATATTTCGTACCATCCGGCGAGATCGGCGCACACGCGATGCATCCACCCGGCAAGCGGAACATTGACATCAATAAATGGAAAAACCGAATCGAAAGCACGAGAGGGCGTGGCAGCCCTCCCCTACGCGGAGGATTTGTTGGATGGTAGGTCAACAGAATGCGATTTTGCGTATTACGTTCATTCACAACAACAGCATCCGTTGCAACGATAGAATTGTAAAGAATCGTTTCCAAACGAAAATGCATCTGCTACAGGTAGAGTCTGGAAGCGAAATGGAGTGTTCTTGATATGAGTGAACTACGGGATGTTGTAATCATCGGAAGCGGACCTGCAGGCCTGACAGCCGCCATCTACGCAGCACGCGCAAACCTAACCCCCCTCGTCTTCGAAGGCCTCCAACCCGGCGGGCAGCTCACCATCACCACCGAAGTCGAAAACTTCCCGGGCTTTGCACACCCCATCGAAGGGCCTGAGCTCATGGATGCAATGCGCGAACAGGCCGTCCGCGTCGGAACCGAAGTCCGCATCAACACCATCGAGAGCGTCGACCTTTCCCAGCGGCCATTCACTGTCAAAGCGGATGATGGCTCGACCGTCCTCGCAAAAACCCTCATCATTTGTACCGGTGCATCCGCAAAATGGATTGGTATTGAATCCGAAGTCGCTCTCCAAAACCGCGGCGTCTCCGCTTGTGCGACATGTGATGGCTTTTTCTACCGCGGTAAGGATGTCCTTGTAGTTGGCGGCGGCGACACGGCGATGGAAGAGGCGATGTACCTCACGCGCATGTGTAACTCCGTCACGGTCATCCACCGCCGCGACACGCTGCGTGCATCCAAGGTGATGGCAGACCGCGCACTCGCAAACCCCAAGATCCGCTTTGAATGGAACTCCGCCATCAAGGAAATCAAGGATGTCGCCCTCGGCAAGGTCACCGGCGTTGTGCTCGAGAGCACCATCGATGGCTCGACGAAAGAGCTTTCATGCGATGGCGTCTTTGTTGCAATCGGACATCAGCCAAATACGGGACTCTTCAAGGACCAGCTCCCGATGGATGCGAATGGCTACCTGATCACCGATGGCGTCAAGACGGATGTCGAAGGTTGCTACGCCGCCGGGGATGTCTGGGACACACACTACCGCCAGGCGATTACCGCTGCTGGAATGGGATGTCAGGCTGCCATCGAGGCTATCCGGTTCATCGAAGCCAACGAGCACTAAGCAAAAATGAACATCACCCCCCCGGAGCTTCCCGCAGACCTCGGTATCCGGGGGGTTGGTATCGATATCGAGGATGTTGATCGCATCCGAAAGGCCGTTGAGACCCACGGGACGCGGTTCGTAAACCGCATCCTCACGCAAGCTGAACAGGATGCCTGCCTTGGACGGGATGACTGGCCGCAGCGCGTGGCCGCACGGTGGTGCGCCAAGGAAGCGGTTGCGAAAGCCCTCGGCGGTGGGATGAGCTGGACGGATGTCGAGATTCTAAATCATGCATCCGGGCAGCCGTATGTCAACCTGAGCGGCCGGGCGGCGACGCTTGCCGGTACGGGGTCCGTTCACATCTCACTGACACACACCGCGATGCAGGCAGCGGCAATCGCTATTTTTGTGGATGCCCGCTAACGCCACAAAACCACTATTCAGATTTTGTGATGGCTTGATAGAGCAATAGCAGCACCGCGCCATAGCGCTGCTTCCCGGCGACAGGCTCCGGGTATATCCGAAGAAGCTCCTTTATCGCATCCGGAGTCCGCTGCACAACAGAGACAAGCGCGGCCATCGAATCCCGACCACTCGCTTCGATGCAGAGAACGTAGTGCACTGCGGCGCCCAGGATGTGTTTTGTTTGATGTGCATCCGTGCTGCCGCCAGGGGGATGCAAAAACGCTGCGCCCGCAGCCGCACTTGCAGCATGGATTGCATGAAACATTGGGCCCCGCTCAATTGTCTGCGCAAAGCGAAACGCATCCATGGCCGCTTTACGCAGCGCGGAGTTGCGTGTGCCGCCAGCCAGATAGGCATCGGATGCACTGAGTGCCGCGCCAGCGATACGTGTGCCGTCATCATCAAGCGCTTCATTTACTGATATCGATGCGATGTTCAGCGACTCCCGCGCCAGCATCACCGAAAAGGCAACACTCTCACGCAAGAGGGCTGGATCTAACACAGAAGATGAAATATCCAACGTAAAGCTCGCAAGCCAGCTTAGTTATCGTTGGTCTTATGGCCCATCAGGTGGCGGACAGAGAACGCCTGGCCTGTGTGGTACGCAATATGGAAGACCATATAGTCGGCAAACTCTCCAAATGTCCGTCCGGGGCCATTAAATGCAAGGGGTTCATCCCGCTCGTAAGGGGATGCCAGGAACACTGCTTTCACTTCCTTTTGGACACGGTCCACTTCTGCTGCAACATCGGCGACGCTCATCGCGAGCTGAACCGGAGCGCCAACCGTCGTCAGATAGTACGAGGCATCCTTAAAAGCAAGTGGCGACACCAACATCGGAGCAGACACGACCTGGCTTGCGTAAGATGTCAGGCAATAAACGATGTGGCAAGCGATTTCGCCGACACTCAAAAGGTTGGCATGTGGACGAACCCAGAGGTCGGCATCATTTAGATCTTCAAATACGAGGGAAAACTCCCAAAAACCGGAGTCCCACGCCTGCGATTGTGAAGCCAGAAAAGACATGTCGGATTGTAGCATCTAAGAAAAAAGTGGAGCCGGCATCACCTGCCAGCCCCACTTTGGGTTCATTCACACAACCGGAACTAGCCGAGCTTTGCGAGGGCTTCCTTGACCAGACCAGGGATTTCATTGGTCGAGTCTGCCACTGGTACACCGGCAGCGTTGAGTGCTGTAATCTTGCTCTCAGCAGACCCACTGGTTCCGCTGACGATTGCACCAGCATGTCCCATGCGCTTGCCTGGAGGTGCGGAGCGTCCACCGATGAAGCCGATGACAGGCTTGGTCATGGTCTTGATGAACTCGGCGCCAGCTTCCTCATCGGAGCCGCCGATTTCACCCACCATCACAACAACCTTGGTCTCTGGGTCTTTTTCGAACTCAGCAAGGACATCCACGAAGCGCATTCCCAGAATCGGGTCGCCACCGATACCGACGGCGCTTGTCTGGCCGATGCCCGCGCGTGTCAGAGCATCCACGATTTCGTAAGTCATGGTGCCAGAGCGCGAGACCAGTCCGACAGGTCCTGAGGTGAAGATGTTTTGCGGGATGATACCGATCTTCGCCTGGTCGACGGAAAGCAGACCCGGGCAGTTGGAGCCGATGACTTTGACGCCCTTGGTGCGCTTGACGTAGTCGGTTGCGGTGACCATGTCCTGCTGTGGGATGCCATCTGTGATACAGACGATGAGCTCAACGCCACTCGCTGCGCCCTCGACGATGGACTCTGCAGCGAAGCGCGGCGGGACCACGACGAAGTGTGCATTTGCACCAGTTGCATCCACTGCTTCCTTGACGGTGTCAAAGACGGGGACGGTGTAGGTTCCGCAGGTGGATGTCCAGGTTTGGCCACCCTTGCCTGGCGTCACGCCAGCGACAACCTGTGTGCCGTACGCCAGCATCTGACCGCTGTGGAAGGTGCCTTCCCGGCCAGTGATGCCGGAGACGACAACCTTTGTATCTTTATTAATCAGAATCGACATTGCTTATCCTCTTGTGCTAATCGATTGACCGCTTGAAGAAATAGTTGAAGAGAACTTCGACGACTTCAGAATCCTGCCCGTCTTCTTCTTCCTGACCGTTATCGGCATCCACAAACACCTCAGTGTTCACGACCTGAACCAGCTCCCAGCCTTCAGCACCAAGCTCATTCATCATGTCCTGGTCTTCTTCCATGTCTTCGCCAGTCGTTGTTCGGATGGTGTATTCCCACTTTGCCATTTCGGTTTCTCCTCTAATGCGGCCTGAGTGTGTCTAGTCGTTGCCGACCAGGCTGACAATCTTCTGTGCAGCTTCCTGCATGGTTGCGGCAGGAATCAGGTCGGTATCCTTGAGCAGCGCAAGGCCTTCCTCAGCATTCGTTCCGGCGAGGCGGACAACGAGAGGCACCTTGATGTCGAGGGATGCACAACCTTCGATGATGCCCTTCGCGACTTCATCTCCGCGGGTAATTCCACCAAAGATATTGATGAGAACGCCTTTGACATTTGGGTCAGAGAGGACGAGGTCCAGCGAGTCGCGAACGAGCTCAGCCTTGGCTCCACCACCGATATCGAGGAAGTTTGCAGGGATTCCACCAGCACGCTTCACTTCATCCATGGTTCCCATCACGAGACCAGCACCGTTTCCGATAATGCCTACATTGCCATCGAGGTGGACATAGTTAGCGATACCGCGGCGGCGCGCTTCCTTTTCGTACTCATCCATCTCATCGGACTCGCCGACGAGTGCAGCAAAGTCTGGATGGCGGTACATCGCGTTGTCATCGATTTCGATTTTGGCATCGCCAGCGATGAACTCGCCTGCGGATGTCACGACAAGCGGGTTGATTTCAGCGAGGGTGCCATCGCCTTCGATCACGGCCTTGACCAGTGAGCGGAGGAATGGAGCAAGCTGTGCGAGCTCGCCAGAGGGAATGCCACCCAGCTTTGCAACGTGGCGGATGTCATAGTCACGCAAACCGGTTACAGGGTCGATCGGCAGACGTCCGATGGCATCCGGGTGGTGATGTGCCACTTCCTCGATGTCCATACCGCCCTGGGAACTGACGATGAGCACATTGCGCTGTGAATCACGATCAACAACAACGCCGACGTAATATTCCTTGGCGATGTCAAGCAGTTGCTCAACGAGAACGGTTCCGATATGCAGGTCACTCTTGGCCTGCTCAAAGTAGAGCTTGGTGCCCAGAATCTTGCCAGCGAACTCAGCACATGCCTCAGGTGTCTTACCGACTTTGACTGCGCCGGCTTTTCCGCGTCCGCCAGCCAAAACCTGCGCTTTGACGACCGCACCACCACCGAGCTCGGTAGCAGCAGCGGCAACTTCCTCAACTGTTGTACAAACGATTCCCTTAGGCGTTGGCACTCCGTACTTACGGAGGAGGTCCTTCGCCTGAAACTCTTGCATCTTCATGGATTTGCCTATTCTCCCGACACAAAAAAACGGCCACTGTGGAGGCCGTGCCACCACAGTGTACCTTCAACGCCCTATTCGGGGTTCCTACTCACCGCGCTTTTCTGAGCGGCGACGCATTCCTGCATCCAATTCCTTTTTACGCATCCGGACGCTCTTTGGTGTGACCTCAACGAGCTCATCCGGGCCGATGTACTCAAGGCTACGGTCAAGACTCATGGTGGTTGGGGTCGTCAGGCGGATACCGACATCGGATGTCGAACTACGCATGTTTGTGAGCTGCTTGACTTTGCAGACATTGACGACGAGGTCACCTTCGCGTTGATGCTTACCAACAATCATGCCCGCGTAGACCTGGGTCTGGCTTGGGATGAACAGAATTCCACGCTCTTCGGCATTGGACAAACCGAATGTTGTTGTTTGACCACTGTCGGATGCAACCAGCGAGCCACGGCGGATTTTGTCCATTTCACCTGCGAATGGCTTATAACCTTCGAAGATAGTGCTCATGACACCTGTACCACGGGTTAGCGTCATAAACATCCCACGGAAGCCGAGGAGTCCACGGGTTGGGATGACAAACTCGAGGCGGGTGCCTCCCTTATCACTTGGACGCATGTCCTGAAGCTCGCCCTTGCGCTCGCCCAGTGTCTGAACGACTGCACCGACGTATTCATCCTGGACGCTGATGAGAACGCGTTCAAAAGGCTCGGTCCGCCCCTGTGGCGAATCACGGTAGATAACTTCAGCCATCGAGACCTGGAGCTCATAGCCTTCACGTCGCATTGATTCGATAAGAACTGCCAGGTGAAGTTCGCCACGACCGTAGACACGGAATGCATCCGATGAATCGGTTTCCTCAACACGCAGGGCAACGTTGGATTCGAGTTCCTTCATCAGGCGCTCACGCAGCTTACGGCTGGTGTGGTGAGTACCTTCCTTGCCGGCGAATGGGCTGGTGTTGACACTAAATGTCATCTGCAGCGTTGGTTCATCAACGGTTGGAGGAGGCAGCTGCGTTGGGTTTTCACCAGCGGCGATGGTTTCACCGATCGTGATGTCAGGGATACCCGTTACGGCGATGATGTCACCGGGAACAGCTTCGTCGACCAACGTACGCTTGAGGCCTTCGTAGACATAGACGTTTTGAACGCGGCCGGAGTACTTGGAGCCATCACGGCGGAAGATGGTAACGGTCTGGTTTGGCTTGAGTCCGCCGGAGAAGACCTTACCGATGCCGAGGCGACCAAGGTGTGGGTCGACATCGATGGTCGAAATCATCGCCTGCAAGCCGTCTTCATTCTTACCGGTTACCTTAGGGGTGGCAACGTGGTCAACGATGGTTTGGAACAAAGGAATCAGGGTCTCGCCCGGTTCAGCATCCCAGTCAAGGGATGACTTCCCATCAAGGGCGGTCGCATAGACAACTGGGAAGTCCAGCTGTTCATCGGTGGCACCGAGTTCGGCAAAGAGGTCAAAGGTTTCGTTTACAACCCAGTCAGGACGTGCATCCGCGCGGTCCATTTTGTTGATAACAACGATGACTTTATGACCGGCCTGAAGCGCCTTTTCGAGAACGAAGCGGGTCTGTGGCATCGGGCCATCGACCGCATCCACGAGGAGGAGGACACCATCAACAACCAGCATCACGCGCTCAACTTCGCCGCCAAAGTCGGCGTGGCCTGGGGTATCGACAACATTGATCTTGACACCCGCGTATTGGATTGCGGTGTGCTTAGAGATAATGGTGATGCCACGCTCACGCTCCTGATCCATACGGTCCATGACGCGCTCAGCGACTTCCTGGTTATCACGGAAGGCGCCTCCCTGCTTGAGCATGCCGTCCAACAGGGTCGTTTTCCCGTGGTCAACGTGGGCAATGATGGCGATATTGCGGAGCATTTTATACCTCTAATGCGATAGCGGCGGACTGCGCAACACCCCGTCGCGCCCCGTCCAGACATAGAAAAACCTGCGTGGAATCCACGCAGGTTCCCTCATATCCTACCACAGGGTTTATTAATGCCATCAAGCAGGAGCAAATTCAGGTATTTCAACCACCCTGATTGCGTGGTTGTGTGACCATTAAGAACACGCGTCCTGCACCCAGTACGGACATGATGGCGAGGATTCCCATCATGCGTTCCGCATCGCATGCCACACCGAGCACGCTTCCACCCGCGGCGGCGGCTTGGAAGTTCACAAGTGTGAGTGCGGCTCCGATGGTCACACCGACGGATGCAAGCGCACCAGCTGTGTTACGCGCCATCAGCATCCGAAGCGCTGCCAGCACGGTCACCGCAACAGGAACCAGCTCAGGAACTGGGGCAAGTGCGATGGCCAAGGTAACGAGGAACGATGTCCCGATGACGGAGAATGCAAAGTTGACCCATGCACGGCGAAGGAATGGACGCTTGATGCGGATCAGGGCAGCGAGGAGTCCGACAACCGCAATCACAATGCTTGGCAGGGAAATAGGGAGCCCGGTCAGTTTTGCAATCGGTGACTTGTTCGCTGTAGCACACACGACAAATGGCTCTGGAAGTTCATCGGAGCGGCCTGTCCACTTCGCAGCAAGCGCAGTTGCTCTATCAACATTCAAAATCCCGGCGCCGTATTTTTTGACATCCCCGCCGGTCACCTTGACAGCGGACTCCGTGAGCGCCTTACGAACCTTTGCTGGTTCCTTAATGCCTTGTGCCATCACGAGCGCAGCGGCTGCCGCGACGTGTGGGCTCGCCATACTGGTGCCTTGGAAGGCGTAGTAGCCATCGCCCTGGCCGCCAAACTCCACCGGAAGGTTTGTGTTTTGGAGGATGCCAGCGGATTCATCCCGATCAGCATAACCTCCGATGTCACCGCCTGGCGCTGCGAGCGCAACCTGCTTACCCCAGCTGGAGTAGCCGGCGAGCTTACCGGATGGCCCAACTGAGCTGACAGCGATGCACTCAGAGTAGGCGGCCGGATAGCCGACGCCCTGCTTGCCAGAATTGCCGGCTGCTGCGACTATCACAACACCCTTTTTGGATGCGTAGGTACAGGCATTCCGGATAACGGCATCCGGGAATGGGCTGCCAAGGCTCATGTTGATCACATGCGCGCCCTTGTCTGCTGCCCAGCGGATGGCATCCGCGATATCAGCACTCGTCCCGGATCCGGCAGCGCTCAGTACCTTGAGAGGCATGATGGTCGCGCCATATGCGAGACCGGCAACGCCTTCCGCATTGTTTGTTGCTTCGGCAATGGTCCCGGCAACATGGGTTCCGTGGCCATGGTCATCGTATGGATCAGCATCGTTGTTGACAAAGTCATAGCCAGCCGTAAAGGCAGTGGTGCCGAAGTCGCGACATGCCTGACCTTTTCCACTGGCTGTACCAGAAACTCCGGTATCAATAACTGCGACAACAACGCCGGTCCCACGCGAGCGTTTCCATGCGGCTTCGGCTCCGACCATTTGGAAATTCCATTGCTCTCCGTAGCGCGGGTCATTTGGGGATGCAGATGTACCTACAAAGGTCGTTTGCTTGCCTGCAACATTTCGGTTTTGAACACCCAGAGGTAAAAAGTCCGGGTCAAGTTGGAAGGTATGCTCGGTGTCGTAGGCATCGATTTTGGTGGATGCCTTCAGCGCAACAAGTGCCTTTGCGCGTTCAGCGGCAGACAAAAAGACCTGGTAGACATGGTTGCTGGATGAGACAACGGAGTTTGGTCGCCAGCGACCGCCAACTTGCTTTTGAAGCTGGGCGATTTCGGTTTTGGATGCCTTGTCTGCGACATCGACAATCAGCGGGGATGTCTGTGCGGCAGCAAAGTTTGAGACACCGGCAACGATGGCGGTGGCTGCGAAGAGATTGCGAATCAAGGCCTTCATGATGCTGGTTCCTGCTTCAAATGAGGGTTGCGCTCAAGGATGTAGTCGTAACGGTCGCGGGTGCGACCTGTGCGCATATCAAACAACGGTGTGCCGCCGGCGTAGTTTGTACCTTTTAGATCGCCGAACTCGTTGCGTCCTTCTGACTTTATCCACTCATCGATGCGCTTCTTTGTCGCTTCATCCACAGCCATTGTGTACCCCACTTATCCTTATCGCATTCTACCTGTGAAATGTGACGATGGTTCCCACTGATCTAACTCGGAAACACAGCGGGGATCCGGAAGTCAGGTAACTAAAGATGTCGTTTCAGGCGGCAATCACTGACCCATTAACGGATGTACCCAAGTCTCGCTATGGACGCTGAACACGCTTTTGCGGTAACTTGCACGCATCGCACAGGGATTTCAACTCTCATACCCTGCGCTGGGAACAAACCTTTATGATTACAACCGCCACTGGTCTTCAATATGAAGACATCGCCATCGGACAGGGACCAACCGCCGCTAAGGGTCAAAATGTCTCCGTCCACTACACCGGTGTCCTCGAAGATGGGACGCAGTTTGACAGCTCCGTTGGCCGCGGACCCTTTGAATTCACACTTGGCGTCGGAATGGTGATTAAAGGTTGGGATGAAGGAGTTGCCGGGATGCAGGTTGGTGGCAAGCGTAAGCTCGTCATTCCTGGAAACCTTGCTTATGGTGATCAGGGCTTCCCCGGAGTCATCCCACCCAATGCAACCCTCACCTTCGATGTCGAGCTGCTTGGCGTCACTGGCGATGCGCATCCGGAAGTCGCTCCAATTGATGAAAGCACTCTGACAACCACCGCGAGTGGCCTGCAGTATGCAGACATCGTCGTTGGAGATGGCACGGAAGCTAAGCACGGCAATGTTGTCGCCGTGCACTACACCGGTATTTTGACGGATGGCACGCAGTTTGACTCCAGCCGCGGACGTGGACCATTTGAGTTCCCGCTCGGAGGTGGACGTGTGATCAAGGGCTGGGATGAAGGCGTTGCAGGCATGAAAATCGGTGGACGCCGCCAGCTCGTCATCCCGGGGCACCTTGCCTATGGCGATCGTGGCTTCCCGGGCGTCATTCCACCAAACGCTACGCTTATCTTTGATGTGGAACTCATCGGAGTGAAAGGCTGATATAGAGACACCATGATGACAAAGTACTTTTTGGCGGCATCCGCCATTGTTGGACTTCTCGCCGCCGGCTGCGACCAACCAAAGCCCGCAGCGACCGCAGAAACACCGGCACTCAACAAAACTGAACCCACCGGCGCGCCGGAAACAGTGGATGGCAAGCCTGTTGCTGGACCTCCCGCGCCTCCGGCAGCTCCATCCGATGCGACAGCAGACATCGCCAAAATGGGACCATCCACAAAGAAGCTTCCATCGGGTCTTGAAATGGAAGACCTAAAAGTTGGTTCCGGGGATGAAGCAAAGACCGGTACCACCGTCAAGGTTCACTACACGGGCTGGTTGACGGATGGCAAGAAGTTCGACAGCTCGCTCGATCGTAATGAGCCATTCGAGTTTTCTCTCCCGGGCCAGGTGATTCAGGGTTGGAACGATGGCGTTCCCGGAATGAAGGTCGGCGGCAAGCGCAAGCTGAAAATCCCGGCAAAGCTTGGCTATGGCGAGCAAGGCGCTGGTGCCGATATCCCACCAGGAGCAACCCTCATCTTTGAAGTCGAGCTGCTCGAGGTCAAAAAGTAACAACCAATAAGGTGATAGTAGTTGTGTCAGGCTCCCGCATCGGGGGCCTGATCTGTTTAACTCCCACGAAAGTTGGAAATCACTAGCATGGATTTTCACCCTTTGAGCCGTAATTGAATGCTTATATGACCATTGTTGATATTGCCAAAACACCGGGCCGCAGCTATCCCGCCGGTCGCAGAACGCGAAACCTTGTTGGAGGCGCATCGGTGATCCAGCATCCACACTTCTGCCAAGGTTATGTTGAGCTTGAACCGGGAGGCGGCCAGGTTCCGTGGCATAACCACCCGGAAGAGGAGACTTACTTCATTATCGAAGGGGATGGCCAGATCTGTATCGGGGAAATCTGTCAGGATATCCATGCCGGGCAGTGCGTCTTTATCCCAAGCATGCTCTTCCATCAGCTGACAAATACGGGCACGGTGGTCATGAAGATGATGTATACGTATGGCCCAGCCGGGGATGTTGCCCATTGGCGTCAGGAGCTCGAGGGAACGTTGCCTGTTGCGGGAGTGGATGCGCCTCCGCTACCAGATGGTGCATTTCCGCAGCACACAGCAGTTACGCCACGGTTTCCGGCATAGGTTTCATCGGGTCGTTCGACTAACAGGCGCACAATCCCGAGTAGACATTTCAAACATACAGACAGGAAAAACCGCATGGAAACCATTGGCAAACCTCGGTGAAAGCAACATTTGCTTAGAAGATTTCGCTGACTCCAACGTAAAGAACAGAAAAAACTAACTCCACCCTCAGCACTGCAAGGACACATCCATGGAAACCATCGGCATAACTTGTCATTGAAAACAACATTTGCTTAGAAGAATTCGCTGACTTCAACGTAAAGAAAAGAAAAAACTAACTCCACCCTCAGCACTGCAAGGACACATCCATGGAAACCATCGGCATCCCTTGTTACTGAAAGCCACAGTTGCTTAGAAGAACTCTCCGACTTCAACGAAAAGAAAAATACTAATTCAACCCGACAGCAACACAAGGACTAACCGCATGGAAACCATCGGCATCCCTTGTTACTGAAAGCCACAATTGCTTAGAAGAACTCTCCGACTTCAACGAAAAGAAAAATACTAATTCAACCCGACAGCAACACAAGGACTAACCGCATGGAAACCATCGGCATCATCATGAACGGCGTTACCGGCCGGATGGGCACAAATCAGCACCTCATCCGGTCTATTCAGGCGATCCGGGAACAGGGGGGTATTCGCCTTCCCGATGGCCGTTCGGTGGTCCCAAAGCCTTTGTTGCTTGGCCGGAATCAGGCAAAACTCGATACGCTTGCAGCGCGCATCGGAGGATGCGAGACATCCACTGATATCCACAATGCACTCAGTCGCAGCGATATGACTATCTACTTTGATGCCCAAACAACCAACCGCCGTGTTCGGGATGTCACACTCGCAATTGCTGCGGGAAAACATATCTACTGTGAAAAGCCGACTGCGGTTACGACAGCCGATGCCCTTAAACTCCACAACCTCGCCAGCGCAGCGGGCATCCGCAGCGGAGTGGTGCAGGACAAGCTCTATCTCCCAGGGCTACTTCATCTCAAACACCTGGTAGACACCGGCTTCTTCGGACGGATTCTCTCCATCCGCGGCGAGTTTGGCTACTGGGTCTTTACGGGACACGACCGCATCGCACCTCAGCGCCCAAGCTGGAACTACCGCGCCGAGGATGGTGGCGGCATCATCACCGATATGCTCTGCCACTGGCGCTACGTGCTTGATCATATTTTTGCTCCAGTGACCGCCGTTTCGTGCCTCGGCGCTACGCATATCCCGGAGCGTATCGATGAAAATGGCAAGCCCTATGCCTGCACCGCGGATGACAGCTGCTATGCAACCTTTACCCTCGAAGGCGGAATTGTCGCTCACTTCAACTCGAGCTGGACGACGCGCGTGAAACGGGATGACTTGGTAACGATTCAGGTGGATGGCACGCATGGCTCGGCGGTGGCCGGACTCCGAGAATGCCGAATTCAGCCCTATGCCGCGACGCCAAAGCCGGTGTGGAATCCCGACATCCCAAGCCCGATCAACTACTACGATGGCTGGACATTGCTGCCGCAAACCACATCGGATGAAAATGGCTTCAAAGTACAGTGGGAAATGTTTAT
>CAZSGJ010000074.1:0-13126 GCA_964606305.1 uncultured Armatimonadia bacterium | reverse complement strand
GCGAGAATCCGTGCACGTGCAAGGCTCCGGGATGACGATGCATCCCTCTCGGAAACATTCATCCAAAGCCCGGACTTTTTCTTAAGGTCCTGGATGCGAAGTGCGCTGACATCGATTTCAAGGCGAGCCACCCCACACGCAAGCTCCAAGCTCAAGCTTAACGGAGTCGTTCGTGCGCCTGATGGCGGCAACGCGGGGAACTTCAACTCCGATGTCGCATCCTGCCAATCAGACATCCCCTTCCAGCGGCAACGAACTTCGCCATTCGCCAGCTTGCTCCCGTACGCAACATCGACTTTGGCAACAAAACTACTTTCGGTGTTATCCAGAAACTTCGGACAGATGACATCCAATGCCAACAAGCGTGAGAGAGGACCAGAGGGGTCCGCATTGACAAGCGATAAGTAGGCCGCATCCACATTGCGTAACACGCCTTGGAAATTGCCACTGAAGAACTGCATCACCGCTGGCTGCAGTGCACTGCTGACTTTCCTCAGCATCGGAACGTCCTGCCGATATTTCTCAAGCAGGAGCTCCATCCTACGGACACGCCGACCCATTCGATAGCGTGCATCCAATATGTCACTCTGTACCATCATCGCTACAGTCTCCCTCGTTGTTCAAATCACATCGCGTGTTGTTGCGATGGCAAACGCATCATTCCAAATCTACCCAAACCAACAAAGCCGTACATGGAATCAAATCGTAGTTTCAAATATTACGTGGTCATGCATTTCAATCTCCAGTTTCGTCGTAATTGCGGTCATAATCCGGATGTATGCTAATCGGTAACCTTGGCGAAACAGTCTCCGTGGTCATCCCTTGCTACAACGTAGCAGGCTTTTTGGCAGATAGCCTTGCTTCCGTCTACCAGCAGACCCACACGCCGCGGGAGGTTATCTGCGTCAACGATGGCAGCTCAGATAACACGCTGGATGTGCTTCATCAGCTACGCGAACAGTTTCCAGGCTTAGTTGTCATTGATCAGCCTAACGGGGGAGCATGCTCCGCACGAAACGCGGGTCTCAAGGCATCGACGGGCAAATGGGTTCAATTTTTTGATGGCGACGATGTCATTCTTCCCGAAAAAATCGAATCCCAGGTTGCGCTTGCCTGCTCGGAACCGGATGTCAATGTGGTTATCGGAAGCTACCAGGAAGTCGATGCCAACCTGAAGTACATCCGGACACTGACAGAAGCCGCGATCCCGGATGTCTACATCGCGATTATGCTAAGCCGTGCCGGCAGGACATCCTCCCACCTCTACCGACGCTCCGCCGTCAATCAGGCAGGAGGTTGGAGCACAACCCGCAAGAGTTCACAGGAATATGACCTCCTTTATCGCGTCGCGCGCCTAGGAGGCATAGCTAAATTTGACTCCAATGCGTTTACACAGCTGAGATTACGTGCTGGCAGCATCACGCATACCAATGTGGCAGCAAATGTCCGTAGGGTCCTCGATCTCCGGATTGCCATTTTTGAGGAGCTTAGCAACGAGCCGTACCCCTATCAGGATGCGCTGAAGCAGGCATTGTTTGAGACGATTCGCCTTGCGTACTCCTATGACCGGGAGTATGCACTTGAAATCCTGACACGCTACCTCCCCAAGTCCTTTTCCCCGAATCGTAACCGCAGCTACGCATTGGCATACAGCCTGTTTGGTATCGATGGTGCAGAACGCCTGTCAAAGATAGGTCAGCGACTACGCGGCGTAGCATAGCTGCACCCCGCTGGGATGCGGAAGGCAGCTGGAATCATCCCAATGACCGTCAATCCCGTCATAATTACCTGTTTTTACGCTAATTTTAGTTCGGTTAATATAACAACTCAGCTATTCCAACCGCACATTTTGGTGCTTCTGCGATGTTGAATTTTGATATAAGAGTTGCAATCTTGACAGCATTCGCATGCCAGTCGCATTAAGGTGGCAAACCTGTCTTTCGATCCATTCCTGAGATAAGACCTGAAATGGATATGACGTATCCACTGTTAATAAACATTTAGGATATTGAATTGAAATTTTCTCCTATGCAGGTTGGCGGACTACGACCTTTTGTCGATGCGCTACCGGTACCGGGCCGGCTCGCCGAAACTCCGATGTCAACAATCCCGGCGTTGGCACCGCGCTACTTTGAATACGGTACGCCAAAATGCTACACGCTTCGTGAACACGAAGCCTACCATCAGTTCCATCGTGACCTTCCCCCGACCCTGATGTGGACCTACAACGGAACCTTTCCTGGCCCTATCATCGCGCATCGCCTCGGAACTCCCGCAGCCTTCCGTCGCATCAATAACCTGAACCCGGGCTACCGCGGATTCGGCATCGTTGAAACCGTCCTCCATAACCATGGTGGCTGGCAGAGCCCGGAAGACGATGGCTGGCCGATGGACTTTATACGCCCGGGAGAAGAACGATACTACCTCATCCCGAATCAGGTCCCTGACAACGACCGGTCACATTGGGCATCCACGGTCTGGTACCACGACCACGTCGCGGATCACACAGCAGGAAATGTCTATCACGGCCTCGCAGGGATGGTGAATCAATTCGATGAGCTTGACTCGGACAATGAAAACGACACCAATCCACTGGCCCTTCGTCTTCCGAGCGGCGCCTTTGATTTGCCCCTCGTCCTTGGTGATTACATCCTCAACCCGGATGGCTCCCTCTACTTCGACCAAATGAACGATGCTGGTCAGGTTGGAAATCTGTTCTGTGTCAATGGCAAAGTCCAGCCATACCTGAACGTTGCACGGCGCAAATACCGCTTCCGCATTCTTTGCGCTGCACAGGCACGCCACTTCCGCCTGAAGCTCAGCAACGGTGCTCCATTCCACGTAATTGCATCGGATGGCGGTCTTCTCGAAGCACCCGTAGAGGTGACCAGTGTCTACATCGTTCCTGGCGAGCGCTACGAAATTGTTGTGGATTTCAGCCGCTTTCCGCTTGGGACACAGGTCGTTCTCATCAATGATGTTGACCAACAGGATGGAAACAAGCCCGCGAGTATTGGCCGTGTTGCAATCCCGATGATGCTCTTTGTCATCAACCGCGATGCCCCGGATCCAAGTCGTTTGCCAGCCAGGCTCCAGACGATCACCCCACCGGATTTGTCAAAGGTAGTCGCTACACGGACCATTAAGTTCCACCGTAGCAAGGGTGCCTGGATGATAAATGATCGCTTTTGGAATCCGGATGTGCCTCTCTTTAGATGCCGCTTAGGCACGGCGGAGAGGTGGATTGTCACGAATGGCTCAGGGGGATGGGACCATCCATTCCATGTTCATGTGGAAAACTATCAGGTTCTGAAGCGTAATGGAAAGACTCCACCGGTGATTGAGCGGGGACGTAAGGACATCATGAACCTCGCAGGCGGAGAGAACATGGAGATTTTCATCCAGTTCCACCGCTATGCCGGAAAGTACACAGTTCACTGCCATAATACAGGTCATGAGGACTTGGCAATGATGGGCTGGGTTGATGTTCAGCCCTGACGATACGCCGCCGGTGGTTAGCCCGGAGCTGCGACATTTGTCGACACCAACCATCATTGACAACCGTGAACCGGTCATTGATGAGCTGCTCGATATCAGGTTGAACACTCACATCGGTCCAACGCGAATGTCAAAGCTCATCGGCGCCAAAGGCATCATCCTTCAGCTCTTTTACACGCGTTGTACGGGTGTTTGCCCAGGCACTACTGCAATGCTCAAAACAGTTGCCAAGCAGCTGGGTAAGCGTGTCGGCACCGATATCGTGGTTCTTTCTCTTTCGCTGGATACCGACCGGGATACCCTGTCAGATATTCGGAGGTTTGCGGAAGTCCATCACTTACCTAAGGGTTGGTATGTGGCCACATGTGCTAAGGATGATTTGCGCAATCTCCTTAAGCAGCTTCGCTTGGATGTCAGGCCGACCAAAGGTCAGAATGGAACCATAAAACACGCAAGCCAAATTGTGTATGGATCGAATGTCAGTGGACGCTGGCGGATGATGAACGCCGAGCTTCCAAAGCCGGAGCTGATCCGCGACATGGTGGAACTTACAGTGGATGGCTTGAATTACAAGAAGCGCCAATAGACAAGTCGCCCCATCTGATGTCATCGGACGGGGCGACAATTCACAAACAAACGCTTCGTCTGGCTACGGGATAACGTTTACCCACCCCATCATGGCCAAATCTTCATGTCCAAGATTATGACAGTGAACCGTATACTTGCCGGCGAACTTGTGGAACTCGATATAGATCTCTGCCTCATCGCCTCCAGGTAAGTTCAGTACATCCTTACGGCCTCGTTCCTGAGGTGGAACAACTCGACCATTGCGAGAGAGCACGCGGAAGTTCTCAACGTGCATGTGGAACGGGTGGTGCCAGCCTCCCCCCTTTGCAGCGATAATCCAGCGCTCAGCCGTGTGCAAACGACAGGTGAACAACGGGCGATCCGGATCCCAAAATCTGTCATTGATTTGCCATCCGCCATTGCGACGATGGAATTCAAGCCTTCGGGTCGCGACAACTGTTGAGAGTTCTGGTTGCGGAATCACCTGAAGCGTAGAGGGTAAGCGGCTTGGGTCCGGGGCATTGCGATCAACGACAAATAACAGCTGAGGCAGGGCGACACCCCCAATGCTCTTGGGCTTGTTTCCATCCGTTTGATCAACATCATTAATGAGAGCCAGCTGTGTACCAACTGGATAGCGGCTAAAGTCAACGACGATTTCGTAGCGCTCGCCCGGAACCATGTAAATGGATGTCACCTGAACCGGCGCCGGTAACAAGCCACCATCCGATGCGATGACATGAAACGGCGCTTTGTTACTCAACGAGAGGTTGTAGTGTCTGGCCTGCGAAGCACAAAGGAGCCGGAACCTATATTTCCGTGCGGCGACACGCAGAAACGGCTGAACCTTTCCATTCACGCAGAATAGATTGCCAATCTGACCTTCGTCCTCCATCTGATCGAAATAAAGGGAGCCATCCCGATTCAGCAGGTAGTCGTTAAAGGCTAATGGAATATCGTACTGACCGCTGGGGAGGCGTAATGCCGCCGGGTTGGTATCACTTTCATTATCGGAATCGACGTCATCGAACTGCAACGACAGACCCGCCAAACCACGATACACATTTGCACTGGTGTGGTCAGCCAGGTGGTCGTGATACCAGAGCGTGGATGCCCAGTAGCTGCGTTCGCCCTCTGGTATTTGGTTTGGGATGAGATAATCTTTGTAGTTTCCGGGCGTGATGTAATCCGTTGGCCAGCCATCATCCACAGGATCCTGCCACCCACCATGATGATGTAGGACAGTTTCAGTTAGTCCGAAGCCTCTGTGCGCAGGATTGAGGTCATTGATACGTCTGACGGCCGTCGCTTTTCCCCGCCAATGCACAAGACATGGACCGGGGAAGGTTCCGTTGTACGTCCACATCAGTGTGGGAGGCAAATCCCTGTGAAACTGATGAAACGCTTCCTGCTCGCGCAAGACGTAATAAGCAGGTGTGCCGTATTGGTAATACCGGGGACCAAGGGGAAGAAGAGGATTGACCGGGGTATCTGTAAGCCGGGATGGCAATGGTAACGGATCGACAAACGGCGTGACGTGTCCTGCCTGCGTCACACCCCGTAAATTGGGACGATGGAGTGTTCTCATGGTTTCCTGAATGCGACCACGAGTGCTGTGGCACCCGTATTCTTTCTATGTAACGTGGACTTCTATTACCTTATGTAACAATCCATTTCACTCACAGTTCCCACCAGACACTTGGCTACACACCGGCTTAAAATGCGCAAGAACGTGCAACTTATAGGCTAATCTGACGTATTACACACACCACCAGCGGTACACAAAGACGTAACAATTTAATCACAGTTAACATAATTAACTTGGCGAAGTGTAATCTTCCCACCACGTCAAAGTTACATCGCTGGCTTTGAGCATTTGACCGACGAGACCGAGCGACCGGAGAAGACTTTACGTCGCCGGACCAGCCAATAGGTGACGTGGGCACTAAGCTGGTCCTTTCCTAAAGATCGGCAAGCTGCCCGGCGCTACAGTGTCACAATTTTGCTGCATGACCGATTACAAGATCAAATGACCAGCCATACACAAACGCTCGCCGCTTACATTTTTCGCGCGATTCAGCTACCGCTGCATAACCCGGACTTTGCATGGACTTAACTTTGGATACTCAAATCGTGCAATCCGTCCCAATGTTCGCATAAGTTCACCATAACATTTATCCTTTGGTGTTCGTTACACATCAAAGAAGCATGAAACAACTGATTCATCACCGTATTTCCTACAGGAAACCATTAAGTCTTCATTCTTGTAATCCCGTCGGCGATGTTCCAATATGCCCCTGTTCACAATATATGTTGACCACTGCTGGAACAGCTGGTCGGCACTAGATCTAACAGGAGACAGAATGATGTTTGTAAAGAAGAAGAGGACAGTAAACGCTGTCCGACCGTTCGTAGAGCCCCTACCGATCCCGCAGCGCCTTGCACCAACTCAGGGAATCCTGAGCCAACCCCTTGAAGCGCGCATGTACTCCTTCGGCCAGCCAAACATTGTGGTGTTGGAAGAGAAGGAAGCGTATCACCAGTTTCACCCTGACATTCCTCCAACGCTGATGTGGACGTACAACGGCACATTCCCCGGCCCCACCATTGTGCACCGCTGTGGGCAGAGCACGGTTATCCGACGCATCAACAACCTCAACCCCAACTACACCGGCTTTGGCATCCTCAAAACCGTTGTCCACCACCACGGTGGATGGCAGGCTCCTGTGGATGATGGCTGGCCAACAGACTACATCCTCCCTGGACAACAACGGGATTACCTCATCCCGAACATTCTCCCCGAGGCCAATGAGCGCTCCTGGTGGGGAGCATCCCTCTGGTACCACGACCATGTTGCTGACCACACCGCAGGAAACGTCTACAACGGACTCGCCGGCTTTGTACAGCAGTACGATGCCTTTGACAGCGACAACGAAAATGACCCAAGCCCAACAGCATTACGTCTGCCAAGCGGGCAGTACGATGTACCTCTCGTTTTCGCAGACTACATCCTGAACACCGATGGCTCCCTCTTCTTCGATCAGCTCGAGGATAAGGGGCAGGTCGGAAACCTGTTCACTGTCAATGGCAAGATCCAGCCATACTTCAACGTCGCAGCACGCAAGTATCGCTTCCGCCTGCTGGTCGCCAGCCAGGGACGTCATTACGACTTCCACTTGAGCAACGGTGCACCATTCCAGGTCATCGCATCCGATGGTGGTCTCCTCGAGGCTCCGGTCACGATGCGCCGACTGTACATGGTTCCTGGTGAGCGCTACGACATCATCATCGACTTCTCGCAGTTCCCACTTGGCACTCAGATCGCGTTGATGGATGACCTGTTCCACACGGATGGCAACAAACCAGAAGGAATCCGGGTTCCGCAGCCGCAGCTCCTCTTTGTTGTTGACCGGAATGCACCGGATCCATCCCAGGTGCCAGCACGCCTCAATGTGATCCCACGTCCGGACACCAGCCGGGTTGTCGCAACACGACGTATCGAGTTCGACCGCCGAAATGGTGGCTGGCAGATCAACCGTCGCTTCTGGGATCCAAACCGCCCACTGTTTACCGCCAAGGCAAACACGACCGAAGTCTGGAACCTGATCGTTGGAAGCGGTGGCTGGCATCATCCATTCCACATCCATGTGGACAATGTTCGAATTCTCAGCCGTAATGGTAGAGCGGCAGCGGTTCCACTGCACGAGCGTGGCCGCAAGGATGTCGTCAATGTTCCGGGTGGTTCACAGGCACAGGTCCTGATGCAGTTCCACATGTACACGGGACGCTACATCCTGCACTGCCACAATCTGGGACATGAAGATCTCTACATGATGGGGTGGATTGATGTACGCCCGTAACTTCGGACCACCCAGTCTCTCACCCGACATCCAGCGCTTGCTCGTACCAGGCAAGGTTGAAGATCGGCAAGAACCGATTAGCCAGCTGGTGGACATTCCCCTTGTAACCCACAAGGGGAGGACCACCACTACAAAGCTGATTGGAAATCGCGCCGTGATTCTTCAGCTGTTCTACACTCGCTGCAATGGAACGTGCCCGGGTACCACAGCACTGATGACCGAGACGGCAAAGGTTTTGGGCAAGCGCTTGGGTAAAGATGTAACCATCCTTTCAATCTCCCTGGATACAACCCGAGAGTCGTTAGCGGATATCAAAAACTACGCCCGGAACCACAACGTTCCTGATGGCTGGTACATCGCGGCGGTCTCGCCATCGGATGCAAACGTCCTCCTCAAGCAGCTACACCTCCCTGAGGTAAAGCTGGGCGGAGATGGTCGGATCAAGCACACCGAGATGATCTATTACGGCACCAATGTTGGAAAGCGTTGGAAGATGGTGGCAAGCAAAGCCGCATTGCCGAAGCTGCTGGCCAAGATGGTGATGTTTACACACAACAACACCATGCCTGCAGAGGCTTTCACACCTGACTTATAGTCGGCTGTGATACCGACATCAGGGTTTGTATGGTTTTCCTGTTTCCGTACGAACCCTGATGCCTCACTGGGACATCGTAAATCCGACACGGTGAAACTGGCCACTTTCCCCGGCCTGAAGCACGTCCGCATAGTCCTGTAATGTGAGAAGACTCCCGAACTTCAAATACTCCAACAGGATGTCAACATGGGCGGAAACAAAGGCCAATCCCCGTATGAGATGTTCTGAACGGTAGTTGTGTATGCCTTTGATAGTGATGCATTTACGGATCACCGTCTCCATGTCAAGCGGCAAGGCAGGTGAGGGAAAAACTGCTCCAGCAAACACAATCGTGCTTCCGATTGACATGTGCTGCATCAGCTGTGGAAAGTTGGTAACATGCCCAGCCAGCTCAAGGTAACTGTCAACCAATGCTCCATCCGTAACATCAGGAAGCATCAATGACATACTTTCCGGGGCGATCGCAACAAAGCCCATGCGGTTGGCATCCCCGCGGCGCTCTGCCCTTGACTCAAGAAACAAGACCCTGCGTGCTCCACTGCTTTTAGCCATTAGGGCTGCCTGTATCCCAAGCTGGCCCGCACCATTAATTAGGACAACCTTGTCCCGGATATCCCCGGCAGCCTCCAAGACCGCACACACCGTTGCAGTTGAACAACCAATCGTGGCCGCCAACCTGGATGGAATGTGATCCGGTACACGCAAAATCCCGGTGCCTGGCTTCAGGATTTGAAATTCTGCAAATCCGCCAGTCCACTTTTCGTGGCTTGCCAACATCGCGTGGCCGTACTTTGTTGCTCCCTGACACTTTTGCGGCCATCCACGATTGCAGATATCACAGCCCCCGCAGCTGGCGACGACTGACCAGATGACTCTGTCGCCCACCCGAAGTGGGATGCCCTGCATGTCACACGTGGGGCCATTCAGCCCAAAATGGTCAACGACCGACACAGTTTCATGCCCTAACACCAAAGGCGTTGGGGCAGTCCGACGGTGGAAAATGGTATGCAAGTCACTGCTACACACAAGCGCTGTGTCAAGCGCAACACGTACCTCCCCGTATGCTGGCTCTGGGCATGGATGCTCCTCCAGTGAAAGTTGGCCATAGTCCCCACGGTACACCAGCATCGATGCCATTACGCAATCCCTCCAATATCCGAGCTCCGGGGTGATTCTTTGGATGTAAGCAACAACGCGGCAATGAGCATGGCTATTGATGACAGCGACACCCAGAGTCCGACAGCTTCAAAGAGTCCCAGAACATTTCCTGACCTCTGAATCATCGGCTTTATCAACAATGCTGCAACATAAGCAAAATACGCAATTGCATCCGCAAGCGTCAAGAGAAATGCAGCTGAACCCGGTCGACGGACGATGGCAATCCAGCGTTCGAAGACCGTTGTATGAATCAGTACATATGGAAGGTAGATACCGGAACCGACCAGTATCAGGTAGACAACCCCATTCAGGATTCCATAGCGGTGGAGCAGGATGGACAATGGAACGCAGGCAAATCCGCATACGCCGAGTAACAGAGCAGTGGTAAAGGCTCCACGATTTGTTCGAATAATCGACGTCAAGCCTGCTATCAGCGTGACAATCGCTGCGATGACAGTCTCCGTCTGCGTGAAGACCAGCGCATTCCCGGTGATACCTAAGCTCTTGAGTAACTCGGGCATGAAATCGGCACGAAAACTCCGGAGGATTGTAAGCATTGTGTACGAGAAGACCACACAACTATACGCAATGCCCAGAGTACGCAGAAGCTGCCATCTGCCGATGCTTCCGATTGTCGGTCTTGCCGTGCGTTCATCGATATCGTCAGGTGTCGGTTGGGGAACCTTTGTCAACATCCACACAAAGATGGCAAATGGCAACAGAAACACCGCTCCTGTGATCATGGGCATCGCATACACATCAGCCCCGGACCTCAAGACGTACGCACCGACGGTCTTTGCTGCGCCATCGGCGACAATAAAGCTGCCGCACAGCGCCGCTGCCATCGCCTCGCTAAGGCGTCGACCTTCGAGAAAACTGAGAACCATCCCGAAAATCATTCCGAGTGGGAGACCATTTAGAAACATCGCTACGGGTTTGAACCCAAGCGGTAGGAAGTTTAGGAACACTAAGGCAAGTTCTGCGATGATGACGAGGCAAATGAGGACAGCTGCCCGCTTGGCAACGGGTAGCTCGGTGATGACCCTTACACCAATGAACTTTGAGAGCATGTAGCCACACAGCTGTGCGATGACGAGTGCGGTTTTGATGTCAATACCGTAGAGAAGGTCATCTGCGTACGTAGCAGCGGTGAACGGTTTTCGAAGCCCGTACATACAGAAGTAAGCTCCGAACGATGCGACCATAGCCCACCAGAGGTGACCGCTTCCTCTTTTATGCCCCGAAATAATCAATGATTGCTCCCCGGATCTCCTCTAAGTAATCCGTAGGTATACAGGGTTCTGGACAAACTTACATCAAGGGAATGTAAAGCCGAAACGAATATCTGAACCACAGCAGTGCTGCGTATGTCGTGCGATGTCAACAAATTCTCTTTCACCGCAGGACAAAGCAAAACACCCCCCGATTTGCATCGGGGGGTGCGTCATTTGATGAGCGACGGAAACTACTTACCGCCAGCGCCTGGTGGAGGAGTCATCGCTTGAGGAGGTGGTCCACCGGGGTTGCCACCCTGTCCCTTTTGCGTTGCTTCCTGCATTGCCTTCATCGCTTCAGGAGGCATTGGCGCGCCCCGTGGGGTTTCCATTGCCTTGACTTCAGTATTGCTCATTGTTTTGTCACTGTTGGAACAGCCGGAAACAACACTTACGACAAAGAGAGCAGCGCATGCAGTGATAAACGTACGGCCCAGCATTATGGGCGGTCCGCCAACCACATGTTGTTCACTGCGGTTCCATCAGGGTTGGTCTGCTTTGGTTCCATCGCCTTGACATGGCCATCGGCGAAAGCAAAGTTAGCCTTGCCAGTGTGGCGTGGGAGGATGGAGCCATCACGACCTGTTGGGTCATTGGCAGCACGGATTGCACGTGTTCCATCAGGAATCAGACTTGGCGAACCGGAGCCATCCCACCAGTTGACACCGGTGACCATTGCGCCAGGTCCCCACATAAGGACATTGCCGTAGGATCCGCTTGCACCGGCCCAGACGTGATGGCGCTCTGCAAGCAGAACGGTGTCTGCAGGGCGGCTGATGCCAGCATTCGTCTGTACGGTGCGTCCCATCCAGGATTGGGACATTCCCATGATGCCGAGAACGGACCATGCGGAGCCATCCCAGTTCATGTAGCCATTGGAAACGTAGCTAAGGCGTGGACCAGCCCAGCTTGCATCGGTGCGGCCGGTCAGAGGATCGGATGGGCAGCGGAAGACCTGAACGTTCTTGACGTATGGGGTGACCAGGCGGTACCAGGTGCAGTCCCACCAGTTTTGTTGAAGACCGGTTGGGAATGTTTCATCGTAGTCCTGAACGTACATGATAGCAGCAAGGGACAGCTGCTTAAGGTTGGACGCGCAGCTCGTCTGGCGTGCCTTCTCACGGGCCTGTGCGAAAACAGGGAAGAGAATAGCGGCAAGGATTGCAATGATGGCGATAACCACCAGAAGTTCAATAAGTGTAAAGCCGGATTTACGGTTACGGATGATGTTCATATAAGTAGTGCGTCTTTCCTACACCCAACACTGGGTGTCGATAACCATCGTTGGTCAGTGGATGCCGCGAGTGCGGCTTCCGTCGGGACGTTAGTTGCCTCTGCAGGCGCCACATCATAGCAAAACGTTTTGCGAAGATGTAGTCAAAATACTACCGGATTGCTCTACGCCGGCATAGATTCAAGATATCAAATTGAAGAATATTGCTACTTTATACGATGAAATTTCAAGAGTTCGTATTTAACCGTAGTTCGTTCAATTTGGCGGGAGCGCGTGAGAATCGAACTCACTCAGGCTGACTGTGCCAGCCCGCGCACGGTTTTGAAGACCGGGAGGACCACCAGACCCCATCCGCCCCCGTATAACACCCAGCATACTATCGCTTTGCTCTCGTGCAGCCCCCGCACAGAACGTCACGCAACTGGCACCACCGGTAATGCCCAATGCTGCATCTAACTTTTAGGCGGCTCTGGGTACTTTTTCATTAGACCGCTCCAGACATCCGCTACAATTGGACACTCTCCTACGTTTTCCAACATCGTCAAGCTACGGGCGCGTACTTTGCGTTCATGAAGGTAAGGGAAATCGCGGCACGCTTGTGGGCGGTCATTATAAATCGAGCATGTATTATCAGCGCCGAGAAATGGACATGGCCCACCCTTGATGTAAGCATCACCATCGCGCGTTTCAGCGACATACCGCCGAACAAACTGCTCTGATGTGATCCCCAGACCGCGTGCACATCGACGGACATCCTTGGCTGTGACTGCAATTTCATTGCGCCGGCAACAGTTGCCACAATCCAGGCAATCAATCCGCTCAAATGCGGCATCCGCAAGTGTGGAAACTTCCTGATCAAGGGCATCGTTGGAGAGAGGAAGCGCTTCCTTGATGTACTGCCGGTAGTACTTGTTGCGGGTTGCGTTTGCACGGGCATCCC
>CAZSGJ010000073.1:0-13377 GCA_964606305.1 uncultured Armatimonadia bacterium | reverse complement strand
GGTTGATGGTGTTGACGCTGCTGGTGATGATCTCGCGTGATTCCATAGGTGTATCTGTATAACCGCGGAACACTTCGGAGTCAGCTGTGATGGCGTCGTCCAGTAGTGGTCGGCTAAAACCGCTGCACAAGCTGAACCGGACGACCATCGGGATCGGAAACCGATATCAGCTCACCACCCGGAATCTGATGACGTGGACCGACATGAATTCCGCATTCTCGTAGTCGTGCTTCTACGACAGCAAGGTCATGTACACGAAGCGCACAAATCCACCCGCCATTGACCGTGCAAAGACCATCATCCCCTGGGGGATGCAACGCAAAGCGAACCCCATTTTCAAGCGCGAATTCAGTCCAATAAGGACTCTTCGAAATGGCAGACATTCCCAAAATGCGCTCGTAAAAGTCGATGCACTTATCCATATGCCAGGTGATTCCAAAAATGGTGTCGAGCGCATACATCATGCCGCTCAATATAACCGAAACAGCCATTTTGTGGCACGATAGGATGCGCAATGCGCAAACACTTTCTGCTCATCTACCACTACGCCCCGGATTACATCGAACGCCGCGCTGAATTCCGTGCCCATCACCTCACACTCGCCGCAGCAGCCGGAGCATCCGGAGACCTCATCCTTGGTGGTGCTCTGACAGATCCTTTCGATACCGGTCTTCTTCTCTTTCACAGCATCGATAAATCCACCGCCGATGCATTTGCGCAAGCAGACCCCTACGTCATTAATGGTCTGGTTGAACGCTACGAAATTCGGCACTGGGTTACCGTTGCCGGTCCCCTTGCAGCAGAGCCCGTTTAGCCATTCAGCATCAAGAATTGCAGGGTTTCAAACTAGGGTATTCCTTGCCATTTGTCGAACCAAACTGCATGAGTTCGCTTCGTACATCCCTCGTCACCTCCGCTGCTGCCTTGGGACTCACATCCGTCGCCAGCCAGCAAGCACCAAAAGTCACTCCGGCTTCCGAAAAGCCACTTATCACGATTAATGCGCTCGCCATTGGCCGTGATAATGACTGCGAGGCAGCAGCTGCCATCGATGTTGACAACGATGGCACCCTTGATCTCGTTTCCGGTGATACGTGGTACCGCAACCCCGGCTTTGCACCCCGTAAGTTTCGTGAAATCGGTACGTGGGGCAAAGGACCAGGTGCGAGTGGCTACCGGGATGACTTTGCGGATCTCCCCGTGGATGTCGATAACGATGGCAAGATGGACCTCGTCAGTGCCGAATGGGCACGAGAAGAAGTCAGTTGGTACAGGAACACTGGCGGGAACGGCAGCATCTGGCCACGCACCGTAATCGCAAAGCCCGGCAATAGCGAAACCGCAGCACTCGTTCCCATTTATGGAAAGAAAAGCATCTGTATCCTGCCCAATGTCGCACAGAAAGTCGTGTTTTATGAGCTGGTCCGTACCAAAACCACTCCCGGTTTTCAGTGGGTTGAACATGTCCTCGGCAAGGATGGCGCCGGGCACGGCATCGGCTGGGGGGATGTCAACAAAGACGGCCGCACGGACATCATCACCAGTCGCGGATGGTGGGAGCAGCCCAAAGATAAAGCCGTGGCGTGGACTTGGCACGGAAGCTTTAACTGCAACCCGGGAGACTGCTCAATTGGGATGCCCGTGTACGATGTCGATGGGGATGGTGATCAGGACATCGTTTTTGGAAGCGGGCACAACTATGGGATGTACTGGCTCGAACAAACAGGTAAGGATGTTTGGAAGCAACACACCATCGACAACACCTGGTCGCAGGCACACGCAGTGCACCTTGTGCGTCTGCTCGGAGCAAAAGAACCCGTTATCCTGACCGGCAAGCGCTACCTTGCGCATGACCATGATCCTGGATTTGATGAGCCCCTTGGCGTCTGTACCTATCGCTTTGACCGTAAGGCGAAGACCTGGATAAAGACTGACCTCTCTTCCGGCGGTAAGGTCGGCACCGGGCTCCACTTAACCGTCTCGAAGGTCAGCGGCCTCGGGGATGTCATCCTCTGCCCAGGCAAGAGCGGCTTCCACATATTGCAGCTGGAGAAGTAGCGCATGTCTCAGCGTACCCTCACTTGGGTCAATGCCCAGAAACTCACCCTTGGTGGACAGGGCTGGCCAACCGCCGAACCCTTTACACGCCTCCCGAACATCGCCAATGGTCGTGTCCCCGAAAGTGTCTGGGGACTCAGCCGTGACTCAGCAGGGGTACATGTCGACTTCCAAACCCATGCCACCGTCCTCTCGCTCCGCTGGACGCTACGCTCTGACAGCCTCGCGATGCCACATATGCCTGCGACCGGTGTCAGCGGATTGGATGTCTATATCTACGAGCCTCGGCGTGGCTGGACGTTTGTCGCAAATGTCCGCCCCAGTGGTCTGCAAAATGAAGGGCGCGTTATCCTTCCCCCACTTGGCGGTGGAAAGCGACGCTTCCGGGTTTACCTGCCTCTCTATAATGGCGTTACCAAACTGGAACTCTCGGGTAACGAGGGGATGCCGCTTGAACCGGTTGCTCCTCACAACGAAGAGAATGCCATCGTTGTCTACGGCACCAGCATCGCACAGGGAGGCTGCGCATCGAGGCCCGGAAACGCATGGCCAAGCATGGTTGGACGAGACTTTGGACGCAGTGTGATAAATCTGGGATTTTCAGGCTCCGGGCGAATGGAAACAGAAGTCGTTGAGCTCATTGCACAGCTCAATCCAGCCGTTTTTGTCATCGATTGTCTCCGCAACATGGGCAGTTTCTCTGAAGCGGAACTCAAAATGCGCGTAGCTCGGACTGCCGTATTGCTTAGCACCGCGCATCCGACAACGCCACTTGTGTTTGTTGATCTGGACACAGATGGCGGTCGCGATAAATATGCTAATCGAAACATCTGGCAGCGGGATGCAATCCTTTCCCTTCCAGACCTGCAGACGCGCAAACTGGCATTTGTCAGCGGTGAGAAGCTGCTTGGCACGGACAATGAAGGAACTGTGGATGGTGTTCATCCAAATGACCTCGGGATGCGCCGTCAGGCCGATGCCGTCTCTGCAGTCCTCAGGCGCATCATAAGAAAGCAAGGTCAGTAAGGCTTGCCATCCCCGGAACACTTCGCGGATCTCGCCGACTACGATACATTTCAGTCGGAACCGACAGCTGGAGTTATCGAGTGCCTCTCGCGCATCACTGGAACGCTGCTGGTCCTCGGCGCAGGCGGCAAGATGGGCCCCACTCTGTGCCGGATGGCAGTGCGCGCGGCGAACGCCGGTGGATACCCGCTACGTGTAGTTGCGGTTAGCCGCTTTGGAGATGCGTCGACGCGTGCGATGTTCGATGAAATGGGCTGTGAGACGATCGCAGCTGACCTGCTCGATGTGTTCGCGCTAGCATCCCTCCCGGAAACCCAAAACATCGTTTACCTCGCTGGCCAGAAATTCGGCAGCCAGCACGATAAGGAACAAACCTGGCGGATGAACGCTGTCCTTCCGGCAATGGTGGCAGAGCGTTTTCCCGGTAGTCGCTTTGCTGTGCTGTCAACAGGAAATGTCTATCCATTCAGCGAGCCGGTTACGGGTGGGCCGCTCCCGGATTCCCCCCTCGGCCCGATAGGCCACTACGCTGAAAGCTGTGTCGCAAGAGAGCAGGCATTTGCCGATGCGGCCGCCAAGCGGGGTACAAAGTCCAGCATCCTACGCCTGAATTATGCAAATGAGCTGCGCTACGGAGTGCTGACCGATATTGCACGCAAGGTTTGGAACCGTCAACCCGTTGATGTCTCTATGGGAGCGGTGAATGTGCTCTTTCAAGGGGATGCGTGTGCGTGGACACTGCAGTCGCTTGCATTGGCAGATAATCCGCCGCGTATTTTGAACCTTGCCGGCCCGGAAACCATCGGGATTCGTGAGCTCGCGCGGTGGTTTGGGATGCGCTTTGGGATACCCGTTACTCTGGCCGGAACTCCAGCCGCGACCAGCCTGCTCTCAAATGGTGCAGAAACGCACGCGCTGTTTGGTTACCCGCGGGTCTCACTGTACGAAATGATGCTGCAGGTTGCCGCCTGGACGGAAAGCGGCGGTGCGATTAGTGGAAAGCCGACAAAGTTTGAGGTCCGGGATGGACGTTTCTAAGCTTCGTACCCGCATGCTTCAGGGCGGCGTCATTCCGGCACATCCGCTTGCCCTGACATCCGAACGGCGCCTCGATGAAACCGCGCAGCGGGGTCTGACGGAATATTACATAGATGCTGGTGTCCACGGCATCGCCGTGGGTGTACACACAACGCAGTTCGCCATCCGCAAGCCGGAGATTGGACTATACGAGCCCGTGCTGGCTCTTGCAGCTGATGGGATGCGATCCTCAGACATCACAAAAATTGCGGGTGTCTGCGGTCCGACAAGCCAGGCGATTGCGGAAGCCGAAACGGCGAAGCTCCTGGGCTACGATGCAGTTCTCCTCAGCCTTGGCGGGCTTGCAACGTGGACAGAAAGTGCGCTGCTCGAACACTGTCGCGCGGTCGCGGATGTTATCCCAGTGATCGGTTTTTATCTCCAGCCTGCGGTCGGTGGACGTGTGTTATCGCGTGGATTTTGGCGGATGTTCTTCCAAATCGAAAATGTTGTTGCGGTCAAGGTTGCGCCGTTCAACCGTTACCAAACATTGGATGTTGTTTTTGCGTTGGCCGAGATTGGTCGTGCAGATATTGCGCTGTACACGGGAAACGATGATGCCATCATCCACGACTTGATCACTCCCTTTATCGTTGGGGATGTAACCTTGCGCTTTTGCGGTGGCTTGCTTGGTCATTGGAGCGTGTGGACGCGGAGTGCGGTGGATGTTTGGAAGCGCTGTCGGGTAGCGGTGGAAACGGGTGTGGTGGATGCTGGCCTCCTGGCGGATGCGGCAGCGGTCACGGACCTGAACCGCGTTTTATTTGATGCAGACAATGGCTTTGCAGGGTGTATTGCGGGTATTCACGATGTCCTGATGCATCAGGGCCTTATGGCTGGGACGTGGTGTTTGGACGCATCGGAGGGAGTGTCTCCGGGTCAGTCTGATGCGCTACGTGATGCCGAACGGCGGTTCCCGCACCTGACGCGGTTCTGATGCCTAGAGCCAGCGAAGGCGCTTGAAGTACCAGACCAGCCCGATGGTTGTCGCCATCATCAGGGACAGACAAAACGCGTAACCAAGTGGCCAATCGAGCTCAGGCATGTGCTTGAAGTTCATCCCGTAAATGCCTGCGATGAGGGCGCACCCCATAAGAATGGTCGAGATGGCGGTCATGGTTTTCATGACTTGGTTGAGTTGGTTGCTGGTTTGCGCAAGGATGATATCGACAACGCCGGTGAGGAGATCACGGTGCAGGTCAATGGTCTCCACGAGGCGTAGCGTGTGGTCGTAGACATCGTGGAAATACGGCATCAGGCTTGCGGGAATGAGCAGCGTATCTGAGGTGCGGAGGATGTGGTTGATCACATCGCGCATCGGGGCCAAAGCACGGCGTAAAACGATGAGGTCCCGCTTAATTTTGACGGTATCAGAGATTGGAACCGGGTCACTGGAGCTGAATGCCCGCGTTTCAAGAACATCGATAGCGTTGTCCAGACTGTCCATCACTGGAAAAAAGTCATCCACAATTGTGTCAAGTATGGAGTAGAGGATAGCGGCAGCGCTGGTCGGTGCTTGGTGGGAGTTTTTGTACGCTTGGGTGACTTGCCGGATGGTTTGGTTCGAACTCTCGCTAATGGTGACAATGTAGTTTTGTCCCAGAAAGATCTCGAGCTCAGTTGTATCAAGCTCTCCGGCAGAAAATGTGGCATCGACAGTCGGCACAGACATGAAGATGTGCTCGGTGTAGAAGTCGACCTTTGGTCGTTGCTTTTGCTTTTTGGCATCCTCGATGGCAAGTGGATGAAAACCAAAGGCGGCCTGCAGTATTTCCCACTCGTTGTTGTCCGCCGCCGTTACATCAACCCACAGGACATTCTCAGAACGATGAAGTATCGATTGGAGCAATTCCGCCGTCACGGAATGGTCTGGTTGGCTACAGTCGGTGATGATGCGCAGCATGGTGTAGCGAATGTATCACAGCCATTGATAGTCATGGACTGGAACAATCGGTGCGTGGATTGTTGGGTTGTAGGGCTTTGTGTGAGCCCCGCCGTGTGCCCGGTTCCACTTGCTCCATCCGGCGAACTGACGCACGTAAACGGGAACGAAACCTACGACGTTTTGTACATCCAAAGGCCAAGCTGGCTGTGACAAACAAAGAGCGTCCCATTTTCCGAGACCGCCCCACCGTGTGCCCAGTTCCACTTGCTCATCTTTGGATATGCAATGTTCTGGAGATGTTTTCCATTGTAGTCAAACTGCTGGAGGCGATAGGAATCACAGACAAAAAGCGAGCCTTTTCGATCCGTGAAGATGCCACAGGGGCTGGTAAATTCGCCATTTCCTGTGCCTTCCTTGCCCCATTGCTGTACGAAGCGGACATTGTTATCAAAGTGCTGCACCCGCTCACACTTGTTTGGGATAGCGTTTTCGATGGTGTAGATGTGATCATTCTCGTTCACCGTCATCCCACTGATGTAGTTAAACCTTCCCTCACCGCGTATGCCGTAGCCGCCCCATTGCTTGAGGAAGCGCCCGTTAGCATCGAAGCGTTGCATGCGATGCGTGTACATATCCACGATCACAACGGAGTTGTCAGCCAATGTGTTTATGCTGGTGATGGTATTGAACTGACCTTTGCGAATACCCTTACCACCGGATACCAGCAGCTGTTTTCCATCGCGTGTGTAGTGTGCATAACGATATTGGTCCGCAAGCCAAAAGGTGTAGTTGGCATCAATGGCGATTGGGCTTGGCTTGAAGCCCTTGATTGGAACCTTGGAAAGAACGCGCCCACGCTGGTCAATCTGTGTCAGTACCGGCCGATCGGATGTGTACCAAAGGGTGCCATCGGGAGCCGTTGCAATGTTTCCAATCGACTTGGACAGACACTTTACCGGCGTGTAGGACTTAACTGACATTTCAACACTTCTCACAGTACATAAGACAATTCGTAATACACAGCAACTTACCAACAAATCTTGAATCCGTCTGTTCCCAATGCGTGTATTACCGTTATATGGAATGGTGAATCTTTGTGCCAATGCAAAGAGGTGCTATTTTGTTAAATTAACGTTGTATTCCACGTCACTGACATTTAGGGTTGGATTTGCGTAGATCGAAAAGCGATGATGCCTTCCACTGGCAGTCAGGACCCGCAAAATGGATGTTGAAGCCACATATACGGACTTGGTATTCGATGCATAGTAACCAAAAGCTCCCCACCCGCAATGCGGATGAGGAGCTGGCAACAAGAGGTGCGAGTCGTGACTAAGGAGTGCGTGTGTACGTTGCTTCCTTAGAAACAGCATTGCTCGTTGCCTTTAGCGTTATCAAGCGGCTTGCTGTCACACCAGTGCTGGAGATTGTAAAGGTCGCGGTGCTGTTACCCTCAGCGACAATCACACCCGCAGGGAAAGACTCCGTTCGGCTGGAGCCCTTGAGTGCAACCTTTACCCCGCCCACAGGAGCAGGTCCGGTCAACGTAACCGTTCCGGTGAGAGTGGTCGTACCGGAAACTGTACTTACCGATGTAGACAGAGACTGCAAGCTCGTCGGAGCTGGCGCAAGTACCGCTGGCTCAACCGCTGAACTTGCTTTCGCCATCGAGGGAAGGACGACACCGGCAATCATCATCGAAATGCCGACCAGAGCTGTGAGACCAACCTTTACAACAGACATGTTTTTGTGCTCCAAAATGCTTACATACGTACTCTTCAACGCAGTACGTGGCGATTGTTTCAAGACAAAATACTGGTAATCGTGCGGGGCAAAAACAGCACAATTACCAGTATTTCTGTCAAAAACAGGCATTATGTGCCAACTTTGGTGTGTCAGGTACGTTACAGGAATAACACAGTAATTCTGCCTGGCTGTCGTTTGGGCAGCGAATGAATCATTCATACAAAATGGCGCAGAGAAACAGGACATTTACCCCCACTGCTAATGGTGTTTCAGGTTCATTAGCGTCGCATTAATGGATTATCAATGGTTGCTGTACCTGCAGAGTCACGCTGACAAACCACTTGGCATGACCTATATGCGCAGGAAGATCTTGTTCTTCTGCATCCAGTGGAGAATGCCCCAGACAATCAAGAGTGTCGCACCACCGTGCAGCAAGGTCTCATAGGCATGCCCGAAGACTTCAAAAGGTGCCTTGCCAAAGTGGCGATAAAGTGCATCCTCAATCATGCCCGTAAAGAACCAGGACATGACGTAGGCTGCAATCGAGTTAACACCGATGACAACGAGCGGGAATGCTGGTTTGGTAAATCCCTTTAGATCAACCAAGTAGCGAAATGCAGCCAACATCCAGAAACATATCCCTCCACTGAACAGCACCCAGCTGGGCGTCCAGATACGCTTAACCACTGGACATATTCCGAGCTGATCGAGGAGTGATCCCGCAGCGATACCAATCACCCCAGCGATGGCAAACCACTTTAGCTGTCCACGTGTGGTGGTCCCGGTTTCGCGTAGCTTGTTACCGGCAATCAATCCGAGAATCATCGTCCCAAGGGTTGGGATGAAGCTAAGTGCCGCGTAGCCGCCGCCGTTATACTTGAACGGCTCTTCATGCGGGAGCATGTTGCGAAGCCAGATTTCGACCTGCATCGCGAGGTTGGTGTTCTTATCCCAATGGGCGGCAAAACCGGTGACATGGTGATTCCAGTCCGGCTTGACACCAACTGTTGCCGGGTCAAAGCCAGCCGGTGGCAACGGCGTGAGCGCAAAGGCCAGCCAGTAGCCAAACAAGATCACACCAAGGGCCACCCATTGCCATTGTCGCTTTAGGTGAGCAATACCGTACAGAAACGCATACCCAAGCCCGATTTGCGAAAGTGTGTCTTCAAATGTCCAATACGTCTGGTTCTTGCCAAGGGACCGCAATACGACTCCTAACAGCACCAGCGTCAGCGCACGCCCGATAGCATGAAGTGCCCGCCTTTGCGGAGTTTGCCCCAGGCTTGCCCGGGATGCGAGCGAAAATGGCATCGCTACACCGACCAGAAACGTAAAGCTCGGCTGGATCATGTCGTGCAGCGAGCATCCCTGCCACGAAACATGGCTTTGATGAAACGCCATAAACTCGAGGAATGCATTACCGGGGACTTTTTCGGCAATATCCTCCCACTTGAGGACCTCGCTTAGCATCAGGAGCATCACAAAGCCGCGGTAGGTATCAATGGATGTCAACCGGTTGGATGTCGGCTTGGGAATCACTTCATCTGTTGGTGAATTCAGTGTGGTCTTACTCATCTCAAACCACCTCCATGGCAAAAATGTCTGCTTCGATCAGATGGAAACGCAAGCTTACAGGGCGATTACCCAATGCCTTCCATGGTGCCCGCTTGTACATAACCCGCTTCACTAGAAAGTCACCAATCAATGGAACACAATCTGACTTAGCGTATCCAGATATAACGCGCCCATTAACATCAAGCACTTCCACAGAGACAGAACCGCCGGCACTTGTGGCAAAATTCAGAGCAAGCTCCCGGCCATTCAGGGTCAGGAGAGGTGTCTCAAAAACGCCGCTGCCACTCGCCGAAACAGAGCCAATACGATCCAGTGGCCATTCCATCCGCTCAATATGCGCGCTCGGCGTCCCTGTTGCCCGGCAGATGTACATCGACATCGCATCCGGCCCGGTTTGCACAATCCCACATGCTGGATAGTTGGCCCGCGAGACCCAGTTGGAAGCACCAATCCCCGGACGCAGCAGCGTCCCCTCAAGGTCGCGGTGGATTGTAGTGCCACCCCGGGATGTCAACAGCACGGCATCCGATGTGTCCTTGAAATAGTCAGGGTGAATCCCGACCGCTTTTGCATCACTATCCGATAGAACCTGCCGTCCGGGAAAGAAACGTGCCGCGGTTCCAAGCAGGATATGTGGTGCACGAAAGTACGGCGAAAATTGGTTGATGTAGTAGTGCGTGTCGGGAAGAGAGCGGTTGTCAGGACCTAAGAACGTCATGAATTTAGACTTTGACCACGTCCGAAAGTCAGCGCTCTCCCAGCGGCTGATCCACCGCGTTCCGCGCTGCCAGGTGCGTCCATACACAATGTACTTTTGCTCAGCTTCTGACCACAGTGGCACATTTTGGCTGTCAAAGGCAAAGTGACCGGTGTCATTTGTGATCGTTGGCCCGGATGTCACGCGGTTCCAAGTAAGGCCATCCGGACTGGTGAATGCAACCAAGTGGTTGTCATTTTCATTGGGAACCTGCTCGACGCCGATGCCCTTCCAGCGCTCACCCGGCGTAACTCCCCGCCGATTGTCAATCATTATTCCCATGCTGTGGGTGCCACATTGACTCTGCGAGATGATGACATTATTTAGACTTGTACCACCTTGTCGATACTTATTGATACTCAATCGGGTGAAGTGGTGACCATCATGTGATTCTGCCACACAGAGAGATTCATCTCCTTCATAGTGCTTTGGCACCGGAAGCCCACGGTAGTAGAGCCGATAACGCCCGCCATCCTGCACGACCGTGGCATAGTTACAGAAAGGACCTTCCCAAGGCTTGTCAAATACAAAGACACTCCCCCGTGAAACGGGAGAGTGACAGACGAGGCGAATCCCCGTTGCTTTACGCACCAGGTGGGCATCGATGAACAGCTCGCGGGATAACTCCATGGCACCCTTTTCACCACAGAGCATCATGCTTCCTAAGCTACGGGCTCCACTGGAATCATGATTTGCATCGAATTCTCAGAGTGACTGCTCATCGTGTAGTACTCAACATCCGGAGTTCCACGGTGCTTGTAGCCGCTTGCTGGTAACCACTGGCCATAAATAACCCCAAATGCTGGGCCAATCGCGTCCATCGGGACCGTGAAGACCGCATAGTGCCCCGGCTGAATGTCATGGATAAGGAAGCCATCCGGGACAAGCATGCCCTCTTTGTAGTCGATGGCAATCGTGTAGGTAAACACACCATCCGGCTGAAAATCAGACCCGATGCCATAGCAATGGTCAGGGAAGCCTCCGCCTAAGATCGGAGCAAAACGCTCGCCCATTTGCTTCCATAGAGCCGGGATTTCACTGTTGTCACTGCCGACCCACGTGTAGCCATACACATGGTAGCCGGGCATATCTTTGAACTCAGGGATTAGATCCATTGCTTAGCCTTTCTCGACAGGGACATCTGGGAGGTTACTGTAGTCCTGCCATGATCCGTAGTACACACGCACTTTCTTATAACCCAGCAGCTTGAGGGTAAAGAGCGACTGCGATGCCCGTCCGCCGCTCGCACAATAGGTTACGATTTCCTTGTCCGGGGTGACACCCTTGTCCGCATAAATCTTCATCAACTCATTGGCAGGCTTGAATGTATAACCTGGAAGCTGAACATTTTCCTTCCAGTCCACATGGACCGCTCCGGGAACACGCCCAGCCTTCTTTGATCCACCACCGGGAGTCGCACCGGTGTACTCAGCAGTGGTTCGCGTATCGAGGACGATGACATTTGACTTGCGCTGCGTCAGCATCGGCAGCGGACACGTCATGTCCTTTACTTCGCGCGGTCGGAAACGGGCAGGCTCAATAACCGGGACATCCGATGTCACAGGAAGCTTCATGGCTGTCCAGGTCGCCCAGCCGCCGTTGAGCAAGGTCACCTTTTTGTGGCCGAATGCGTTTAGCAAATACCAGATGCGGGCTGCGTGGCGCCCACCTTCATCACAGTACGCCACCACATGCGTATCATTTCCAATGCCCGCCGCTTCCATGGTCTTTGCAAATGCATCCGGGCGCGGGAGGTAAGTAAACCGCTCTTCAGCGTTTCGCAATGCGCCGGCTTCAAGGAGCACAGCACCCGGAATATGCCCGGCTTTGTAAGCATCCGCGGAGCGCATATCGACAATTCGAACTTTTTCCGCATTGCGCGAATCGGCCAGCCACTGGACATCTGTGAGCATTTTTGCTTCTGGGTATTGGTATCGCATAGCGCGATTATACCGATGACTGTTAGGGACTTACCGGGAGTTTGCGATGCAATAGAGTCCCTCTGATGTCCTTATGACCAGCTTATTCCCGACCAGCGCAGGGGAAGCCATACACATGTCATTTTCCGTCAGGCGGTTTTGACGCACGAGCTCAAATTTGTCTCCAGCCTTGATCACATAGCAGACACCATCTTCATTCAGACAGAAGACATGCCCGGCGGCTGCCCAGGGGCTGGTCGTAAACGCAAAGCCTTCCGGAAGGCGCTGCTTGTCATAAATGACTTTGCCAGTTGCTGCATCGTAGCAGCTGATGAGTCCCCGGTCGTAGAGCACATAAAGGCGGCCATCGTAGTACAGCGGGCTTGGGTTATAGGGACCCGCCGCCGGGTAGGACCACGCGATGGACTTATTCGACGATGTCCCACCCTCGAGGGTAATATCACCACTGGCCCCCGGTCGGATGGCATAAAGCGGGCGGAAAGCATCCCCGACATAGCCGCTTGTGACAAATAGCAAGCCGCTACCAGTCAGCGGCGTCGGGATGACAATCGTCGACATCCCCCGTAGCTGCCACATAACCTTGCCGTTCGTATCGTAGGATCGCACCGCATTGGTGCCGCAGGTTACGATTTCTGTTCGGCCACCCTGAATCCAAACAAATGGCGTTGCCCAGTTCGACTTTTCATCCCGCGGAATACGGAAAATGTCCTTGCCTGTCCGGGCATCCAGAGCTATGAAATCCGCACGGTCATCGTTATCATTCACCATGTAAACCCGGCCATCGTGGACCACGGGACTGCTCGCATATCCCCAACCGTAGCGTGTTTTTGCCGGGTCAAGCTCGCGCGACCATAGTTTTTTGCCATCCATCGAGACCGCGAACACCCCAAGTCCGCCAAACGTACAGTAGATGCGCTGGCCATCCGTGCAGGGCGTCTCGGCGCCGTAGGAGTTCTTGAGGTGGATGCTGGTTTTCGGCGCGCCGGCGTGTAGCGTGGTTTCCCAGAGCAGCTTGCCGGTGTTCAAGTGGATGCAAAGGAGTTTGAAGAGGTGGCGGTCGGTCGGTACGGCGGGTCTTTCGCCCCCGAAGTAGAGCCCTTTCCGTGGCTTTTCCGATTCCCCTTCCCGTATGACACACGTTACATAGAGACGTTCCCCAAATGCGATTGGTGAGCTCCAGCTCCGCCCAGGCAGTGAAGATTTCCAAAGGACGTTCTTTGTCGCCGACCACTCCGTAGGGAGTGCCGGGGAAATGCCGACGCCACTGCCACCCGAGCCACGAAACTGCGGCCAAGACATCGCGTTTGTGTTTTGTC